>JAHJQJ010000014.1 GCA_018819325.1 Patescibacteria group bacterium | reverse complement strand
CCCTTCGAAATTTACAAGATGAAAGGTTAAGCATGGAGCTTAAAAACTATCAACTACAAACCCTAAAACAAACCAAGAAATATCTTGAGTTGTTAAGCATTTGGCGAGGGAAAAACCAAAAAGCTATTAAAGTAGGTGTCGGTGAAATAAACTGGCCAAAAAAAGCCTGGGAAGAATTTTTTAAAGGAAGGATAAACAAAATTTACCATTCTAAACAAAACGGGCTAAACCAACAGCTACCCAATTTTTGCTTAAAAATTCCCACAGGTGGTGGGAAAACCCTATTGGCTGTTAAAACTATTGATTTAATCAATCAAAGTTACTTGAATCAAAGACAAGGCTTGGTTTTGTGGATAGTACCTACAAACCAAATATACAAACAAACCCTAAAGAACCTAAAGGACAAAAGTCATCCATACCGCCAAATGCTTGATAATACCAGTAGCAACAAAACCATGATTTTAGAAAGATGGGATAAGTTTACCCCATCAGACATACAGGAAAATCTGATAATCATGATGCTTATGCTCCCCGCGGCCTCCAGACAAAACAAAGAAACCTTAAGGATGTTTAGAGATAGCGGAGGCTATACCGAATTTTTCCCTTCCGAGGAAAAAATTGAAGATCATCAAAAAATATTGGCAGAAATTCCCAACCTTGATCACTTTGGTAACGATGATGATTTCTGGGGAAAACAGATCAAAACATCTTTAGGTAATACTCTACGACTCTTGCGGCCAATCATCATTTTAGATGAAGGTCACAAAGCATATAGCGAAATTGCCCAATCAACTCTAAGGGGTTTTAACCCATCAATTTTACTTGAACTTTCGGCAACACCACCAGAAAACAGCAACAAATTGGTCAATGTTTCTGGCACAGAGCTAAACCAAGAAGAGATGATAAAGCTTGATCTTCATATAGTAAACAAGGCCAGTACCGACTGGACAGACACCATGAGAGCCAGTATTCAACAAAGAGATCTACTAGAAAAAACTGCCAACGATCACCGCTCGAATACCAACAAATATATTCGACCAATTTGTTTGATACAGGTAGAAAATACAGGCCCTGACCAAAGAGATGGAAAATCAATTCACGCTGAAGATGTAAAAGAGTGGTTAATAAAAATAGCAGGAATAAAAGCAGAAGAAATAGCCATTAAGTCAAGTTCAAAAGACGACATCGAAGGAATTGACCTACTTAGTGATGATTGTTCAATTAGATACATAATCACTAAATATGCACTTCAAGAAGGTTGGGATTGCCCCTTTGCATATGTTTTGACAATCTTGACCAACACCAGAGCCCCAACCAGCTTAACGCAATTAATCGGTAGGATACTTCGCCAACCATATGCTAGGAAAACAAATGTTAGGTTATTAGACGAAAGCTATGTTTTTTGTTTCAAGCAAGATACACACGACCTACTAGAAAAAATTAAGAAGGGCTTTGAAAAAGAAGGTTTGGGTGATCTGGCTTCTAGAATAAGTGAGGGAGAAAGCCTAGAAGATATTGAAACCCAATCAAGAACCATTTATCCAAGGGAGGAGTTTAAGCAACAGGTGGATCAAATTTTATTACCATTTTTTGCCTCGAAGCAAAGTGGGCAGTGGAGTCTAGTCAATTATGAAATGGATATTGCCCAATTCACTGATTGGAGCAAGGTTGATCTTTCTAAAATTAAATCACTATCACTAGCAAGGAAAAAATCTCAAGATTTTGCTTCAAGAATAGGTATACACAAAGATCCTGACATCTTAATAAAAACAGAAAGTGAGGAAATCCAACAACAATTTGACTCGGGTATCGACACTACATACATTACCAGAAACATTCTAGACATTGTAACCAATCCCTGGACAGCTCATTTAATAACTCAGCACATTTTAGAGAAGTTATCTAAAAAACATAAACCAGAACAAATATCAGCCAACCTACCTTTTATTATCGAAGAATTAAGAAAAATTTTAGTAACCGAAAAAGACAAACTATCAAAACAAGTTTTTGACAAAGCAATAAATAAGGGAGACATTAAATTTATGCTTATAAAAAGTCGACCAGGTTTACCCAAAAAACAAGTTATAAAATCCAACTGGAAGAAATTCAACAAACAAAGCGGGGAACAACTACAAAAAAGTTTGTTTGACTACGTTGCTGAAGAGGGGTTGAATGAAACCGAAAAAGCCGTAGCTTGGTATCTGGACGATCAAAAAAGATTACTCTTTTGGTACAGAAACATTTCAAAGCATGATTACTATGTCCAAGGCTGGCACAAGCAAAAAATTTACCCCGACTTTCTTTTTTCTACCCAGGATAATGGTGGGGGGCTAGATAAGGTCCATGTAATAGAAACAAAAGGCTTACACCTAAAGGATAGCGATGACACAAACTACAAACGCAGAGTCTTTGATTTGTGTAACGATTTAGGCACAGAAAAAGCCTGGGCTGATTTAGGTTTACAAAAGGATCTTAAAATAAATTATCAGGTTTTAGCCGAAGACGAATGGCAAAATAAATTAAATAAGGTATTTAATTAATAATAAGTCTAAATTCTTTACATATTACTTGACAAGAATTCCTACATCATTTATAGTTAACTAACTATGCTTAGAAAATTTATCAAAAAACAGCGTAATAATCGGGGAATGACGCAGGAATACCTGGCGTTGAAACTTGGCATGTCACGCCCAACATATATGCAGATTGAACATGGAGAACGAGAGCTTACCGTGACCGAAGCCAAAAAACTTGCGGCAGTTTTTGAGATAACTTTGGATAACTTTCTTAACTGTTTTGAATCAAAATCCAAGGTTACACTTGCAAAACCAGCCAACAAAAAATCCAACGATCTTCAGATTCGTGTTACAAAAAAGAACCTTAAAAAATTTAAACAAGTTCTTTTATATATTTTGGGTAAAGTGGGTAGCAAACCAAACTTTGGCGAAACAGTCCTCCACAAACTTCTTTACTTCATTGATTTTGACTATTATGAGAAGTTTGAAGAAAATCTAATGGGCGCAACATATATTAAAAATTATCACGGCCCCACATCAGTTGAGCTAACAACAATTATTAAAGACATGCAAAACAAGGGGGAACTTGAGGCGGTAAAAAGCCAATACTTTAAATACGAACAAAAAAAATATCTTCCGCGTAAACATCCAGATCTTGGAGTGCTTTCTGCCCGCGAAATTGGACATATCGACGATGTTTTGACACGACTCTCGGGCAAAAATGTCAAGGAAATAGAAAATTATTCACACGAAGATATTCCTTGGAGAACCGCACAAGAAGGCAAACCACTTTCTTACGAGAGTGTTTTCTACCGTGACGAAAAATACTCTGTAAGAAACTACGACGATGAACTTTGACGAACTTCCTATATTTAAAAAGGAATGTAAACGACTTGGTAAAAAATACAGATCTTTACCAAAAGATCTTCAAGAATTTTGCAATGTTGTTTCTGTTATCCCCCTTGGGAACAGCAAACACTTTAACATCATTACACAAAACAAAGCTTCATATATAGTAAAAGCACGACTGTTTTGCCGCTACTTAAAAGGGTCATCGCTTAGAATAATTTATGCCTATTTCGAACAAAAACAAAAAATCGAATTTATAGAGATATACTTTAAGGGTAACAAAGAAAACGAAGACCGCAATAGAATAAAAGAATATTTATCTCAACTTCAAACTTAATAAACATAATATACAATAACCCTATGTGGAAAAACCCTTTTACTAAACTTTACATATTTTTTATAGTTTATGTTTGGTTCAAATCTTTTAGTGGTGCAGTTTTGCCCACCCACTATCTACAGCAAGGCTTATCTTTACCCATAATGATGGGAGGCCTAGTAAGCCTATTTTTCGGGCAAATAGTGGTTCTATTAACTTTTAAAAAACTCTCAGCACGCAAGTCTTATTTCTTAGCACTTCTTACATCGATACTATTTCTCCTCTTGGTAATAAAAATTAATTCTTCTTGGCAGTATTATTTAGCTTCAGCACTTGCTGGAGCCTCTATGTATTTTTATTTTGTTTTCTACAATATTGCCTATTTTGAAAACACACCAAAAGAGAAAACAGGTAGGAACTCAGCTTTAATGTTTAGCATCCCAACCATAATTGGTATTTTTGCACCACTTTTAGCAGGGGTTCTTGCTCAAGTCTCTATGAATTTAATTTGGGTATTTTCCTTTGTTTTCTTCTTCCCAGTATTATTTTCACTGTTTTATCAAAAAGATTTCACAATTTCTTACACAATAAAGGCAAGTCTTTTAGAAATAAAAGCCACAAGAACATTATTATTCATAGAAGGAATTTGGGAAGCATTGATGTTTGGAGTCATTCCCATTTATACTTTGTATTTTATTAAAACTCCGCTTGGCTACGGAACTTATCTCGCTTATTTATCAATAATAGGTGTGTTGGCTAATTTGTTGCTTGGTAAAATGACTGACAAATTACAAAAGAGAGTAATATTTTTGTATCCAATCACTATAATAATGGCCATTATTACTTTCTTGTTTGCTTTTGTTCAAGATAATTTATCATGGTGGTTAATTTTGACCGCCGCAATTCAACTCTTTACACCACTTTTCTGGAATATTACCACAGCCATGGTAGTTGATACCCACTCTAATTTAAGGATAGCTATTCCTGGCAGAGAATTAGTTTTGGCAGTAGGTAGATTTTTGGGTGTATTCTTGGTTCTACTTAGTTTTTATTGGGAAAAATCACCCTTTTGGATATATTTCGTTTTGGGAGGAGTATTGCTTCTATTTCCAGTGGTACTCTACTGGAATACAAAGTCTAAAAGATATCAATATCTTTAGTTTTTCAACTCCAAACTTAAAAGATACTCATAAATAGCATAAAATACATCCATATGATCAATCAAAAAAAGGGGATTGGCAAGCTTCACAGAACAAGAATCTAATCTCTTAATTCCAGACTAGTTGCAAAATTCTTTGTTAGTATATAATAAAACATGCAATTAGTAATCAAAATATGAGAGATATAACTCCAGGAGATTTAATCACCAAGGGTGAAGAAGTTTACTTCAACAAAAGAGAGGAGTTGGAGAAAACTAATCTTGGTCATTTCGCAGTTATTGAAACAAACACAAAAAAAATATTCGTTGATGAAGATAAATATACGGCTATTCAAAAGGCACAAGCTAAGTATCCTCATAAACTTTTTTATATTGTTCAAATCGGGAATTTAATGAGAAGAGCTACTCCTGAAATTAATGAAGCTAAAGGCTATGGATGGGCATTTTGACGGCAACTCCATTATTGTAGAACTGGAAGTTAACAGCCCAATATCGAAAAAGGTAAAACAAACACTGCCCTTCAAGATAGATACTGGTTTCACCAATGATTTGTGTATAACGTACAAAGAAGCCTTTCCTTTGGCCTTGACATTGGTCGGAATTCAAGACTATCAGATTGCGGATGGAAGTAGCGTGCAGTGGTTTGAATGTTTAGGCCTCATAACAAGTGGAAGTAAGCAAATTCCAGCGGTAGTTAGTGTTAGACCTTCAGGGTCACTGTTGATGGGAATATCTCTCATGCGTAAACTTAGTTCCAAGTTAGAAATTGATTTTACAAATCAGAAAGTACATTTTTCAAGGCTCAAAAGACACACATAAATAGCACGCTTTAAGATTACGCTTAATTCAGTATTTCTGTTGGTGTTTTCCCCACAAAGATTCCGCCATCTGTTATCCATTCCTCTGCTCTTCCAAACATAATTTCAGGGTAATCTGGCTTTAGAATTTTTCCCAAACGTAATTTAAGGTTCAAATCATCAGACGAAACGTTAAAAGACCTTATCTGGAACAAATTTTAAGAAAACCGAATCTCCATATTCCAACCTAATACCTAATTTATCGGTAACACGACTTGAGTTTAAAATTACTTTTCCATAAATGATATCTCCAAAATGGTCAAGGACATATCTTTCTATGGACACGGACCTCAAGACACCACTAACACTTGGTGGTATTTTAGTTACAGCTACCTTTTGCTGTAACCTATCATCCGAACCTCCACGCCAATACAAATATTCATATTCGGTGTGTCCAGCAAATTCTTCATCTGGTGTCCGTAATACATCTCTACTTTGTAGTAGTATCTGTGTTGGTTGGGCTATAAGTTTACTTAGTTCACTAATAGGGACAACAAGAGACGTGGTATGTAAACTGGTATTCCTACCCCCATCGTTTCTATCTGCTTCAACGGTGCGAATATCATCATAATCAACCACGTTCACATCATCTTGAGGTAGTTTGTCTGGGCTAAAGCCAGTGTGTGGTTGTGCAGCTACATCAATTACACTAACCGTAAGAGTTCACACCTCCTGAATGGGTTTTACCAAACCACTTCTCTGATCATCTTGTAAGTACATAAATAT
>JAHJQJ010000013.1 GCA_018819325.1 Patescibacteria group bacterium | reverse complement strand
ATCATAAATATCTATCCCTACTTTCTCACGCATAGCTTTTGGTAAAGTTATCTGACCTTTCTGAGTTACTGTTGTTGTTTTTATCATAAAGTAATACTAAACTAAAAGTATTACTTTGTCAAGAGTATTACTTTACCATCCGCAAATATATACCCCAAATTGCCAGTAAAATTCCCACCAACAACCACTGGGTGCTGGCCAAATACAAATCAGTTCCCAACATGCCAATTACAGACAAAGTTACCGCAACCACAGAACCATAAATCAAGGCCTGAGCCACATCCCTCCTTTGTTTCTTCTTCATTTTCATCACCCCCTTCTACCTTCATTCTACCAAACTTGACACTCCATTATTATTGTATTACAATGTAATACATGCGTTCCATAATCAATATTTCTCTCTCTCCAACATTAGCCAGTTTCGTTGACTACACCGTTAAAAGTGAAAGTTACCAAAGCAGAAGTGAGTTTTTTAGAAGCCTCCTCCGTTCTTGGATGGAAGACAAAGCCTTGCTAGATCTCAAACAAAGCCGTGGAGAAATAAAAAAAGGCAAGGGTAAACTTCTTACTTCCCTAAAAGACCTACGTTAAATGAAGATCTACTACTCACCTAAATTCGCCAAAGAGTATAAACGCCTTCCAAAAAAAACAAAGAACAAAGCAGAGGTGATAGAAAAAATCTTCCGCCAAAATCCATTTGACTCTCGTCTAAAAACCCATAAACTTTCTGGCAAACTCAACCAGTTTTGGTCTTTTTCTATCAATCATCAGTACCACATTGTTTTTGAAATTGTAAGCAAAAACACCATCTGGTTTCTCTCTGTTGGCACCCACCAAATCTACCGCTAACCATATTTTTCAAACTGGATCTTTTCCTCATCCACACCTTTATCAGTCAAAATTTTCACGCAATCCTCCACCATCACACTACTACCACACAAATAAAACTCAACGTCCTCTAACCTCTTCATCTCCTTTAATACTTCCGTCACTCTGCCCTTTTTACCTTTCCAATTCTCACTAGGTTTAGATAATGTCAGTTCAAACTTAAAGTTTTTATACTTCCTCTCTAGCTCCTCAAACTCTTTTTGCCAAAACAGATCCTTTTCAAACCTCATCCCCCACACTAAATAAACTGAACGATCGTTCACTTTACTTTGCAACACATCCTCTATCATGGATCTCAACGGTGCAATCCCGCTCCCCGTCCCCACAAATATTAAGGATTTCTCCTCGGACGGTGGCTGCGTTCCTACGCGGACTCCTCCGAGGTGGAATCCGTCAAATGTGTAACCTTTCTTATTTACCACAAACCTCCCCAACGGCCCCAAAACTTCCACCCCATCTCCTAACTTCAGGTTTTCAAAAAACTTGCTCCCCACCCCACCAGGCGACACATCCACCAACAAACCAATTTTTTTACCTCCAGGAACACTAGCAATCGAATACGCCCGCCTCTCCCCTGTCTCATTCACCTTCACACTCACATACTGACCTGCTTTAAAATTAAATTCCTTAATAAACTCTAACTCAAACCACCAATAATCCTCACTCAATCGTTTCTTCTCCACTAATCTCACCACCCTTTTCTCTATCTTCATTTCACTACTTCATTTAATCTTAAACACCTTTAATATTTCCGGTATTTTTTCCACCAGATAATCAATTTCTTCCTTAGTATTATAAACATAAAAGCTCGCTCTTACCGCCGCTCCCATCCCCAACTTTTCTGCCAACGGCTGAGCACAATGAAACCCACTTCTTACCGCAATTCCAAAACTATCCAACACCTGAGCCACATCATGAGCATGCACCCCTTTAACATTAAACGTCAACACCCCACCTCTTATGTCACTATCTTTTGGACCATAAATTTCTAACACTCCTTTTTTCTCTAGTTCTCCCAATCTTTTAAGACCGTACTCAACCAGCTCCTTTTCATGCTTTCTTACATTATCCATTCCCAAACTATCAAGATATTCTACTGCCGCCCCCAAACCAATCTCCCCGGCTATGTTTGGCGTCCCCGCTTCAAACTTATACGGCAGCTTATTCCAAACAGCCTTATCAATCCTTACCTCACTAATCATATCGCCGCCAAACAAAAACGGATCCATTTCTTCTAAAATTTCTTTTCTACTCCACAGCACTCCAATCCCCGTCGGTCCCAACATCTTGTGTCCAGAAAAAACAAAAAAATCCACCCCCAACTTTTTTACATCCACTTTCATATGCGGCACACTCTGACTTCCGTCCAGTAAAATTTTTGCCTCCGGCGATTTTTTTCTCACCAATTTTATAATTCTCTCAATCGGGTTAATTACTCCTAATAAATTACTCACCTGCGTCAACGCCACTAGCTTAACCTTTTCATTCAATAGTTTTTCTAACGACCCAAGTTTCAATTTTCCTTCATCGTCTACATCCACCACCCGCAACTCCACCCCCGTCTTTTTACAAACCATCTGCCAAGGAACAAGGTTAGAATGATGCTCCTGATAACTGGTAATTATCACATCCCCCTTACCCAAATTCTTCTCCCCCCAACCATACATAACCAAGTTTATGCCCTCAGTAGCATTGCGCACAAATATTATCTCCTCATCCCTATCAGACCCTATAAATCCAGCTATTTTATTACGCGTACTTTCCACCATTTCCGTTGCTTCCTCACTTAAGGCGTGTACCCCCCTATGAACATTTGCATTATGATTTTTATAATAATTAGAAACCGCATCAATTACCTGTATGGGTTTTTGACTCGTCGCCGCACTATCAAAATACACCAGTTTCTTACCATTTATTTTCCGTTTTAAAATTGGAAAATCTTCCCTTATTTTTTTTACATCAATCATTCCAAAAATCCGCCAATAATTAAATCAATTGCTTCATTCTCACTTAACCCCTTGCTTCTCAAATATTCTAATTTCTTTTTACTAATTCTTCCAACCGCAGCTTCATGAGTTAAACTAGTCAAATCATCAGTTATTTTCAAACTAGGCACTACTTCTATCTCTGCTCTTTTATCTACCACCAAACCCATACAATCAACGTGTCCACTAGACTTTTTTTTCCCAGTCATCGTGCTTCTGGCCTTTATTCTCCCCCCTTTTTTTCCAACCAATCTCAACCGAACTACTGCTTCTGAATTATCTCCCATTAAATCAACACTTTCTATTAAATTTGCATCACTATTTTCAGCAACTAATTTAGTCTCTATTCTAACTTTGCCACCATCTTCTACTCTTACTTGATTAGTCTTCTCAAAAATTTTTGCTGGTTCTAAACATTTATACTTTATTTCACATTCAGCTCCTTGCCCCACATTTACCTTAGTAAACATTTTAACCCTATCTTCCCCACCCCACCGATGATAATGCTCAATAATTAATTTAGATCTTACCCCCAACACCACCTGAGTTTTACCAACATGTTCGCTTTTTAAATTTTTTTTACAAACAAAACAGCTTCCATTTAACTTCGCTTTTACCCCCTCTTCCACTACTATTAAATTTTCCAAATTTTGTTTAACTCCAATATTTTCAATAGTCAAACAAACCTTCGCTGTCGCCTTAATACTTTTTCTAATCCATACAAAATATCCCCCTTCAGGCTTTTTGTCAAAATATTTTCTTACCCATTCATACTTCTCAAATCCAACCCCACTTGGCAAAATCACCAAACCTTTTTCTTCTTTTATACTTGGCTTTCGATTATCTACCTGCCAATAATTAACAGTTTTTGCATTTTTCATAACCATGTTGATTAATAGTATTCCAAACCTTTTTCCAATTATCAGACATACAAACAATTTTTCCTTTTAACATTACCCCAACAATTTTTGGCTTTAAGTATCTTAAAATCTCAGCTCGATGAGTAATTATCAATACTCCAACCCCTCTTTTTACCAATTTATTCTTTATCATTAAACTAATCTTTTTCATTTTTTTAACATCTAATCCCGAATCAATTTCATCAAAAATCACCATTTTAGGGTTCAAGGCCATTATCTGCATCATTTCTGACATTTTTCTTTCCCCACCAGAAAAATCTTTATTAACGTCTCTCTTCAAAAAATCATTTCCCAGCAATAAATCATTTTCATTTACATCTACTTTTTTTATTATTCTAATTAACTCACTTAAACTAACCCCCTCAATTTCCGGTACATTTTGCATTACCAAGGCCAATCCCTTTTTCGCTCTTTCTTCAATTTTACATTTATTTATTATTTTCCCATCAAATTTAATTGATCCCCTTGTTATCAAATATTTCTCAAATCCCATTATTGCCCCGGCCAAACTGCTCTTCCCCGACCCATTCGGCCCCATCAAAGCCACCACCTCACCAGCTTTTACCTCCAAACCCACCCCTTTTAATACATCCTTGCCCTCCACCCTTACAAACAAATTTTCTATCTTCAACGCCATATTATTTCCAAATTATTAAGGGCACATCGTTGTTCCCAAGCAAAAAAGTTACGGAAACTAGGGCGGGCCCGGATCCCGCCAACGGCGGGACCGCCCAGTTGAGTTGCCCTATTTTGGCGCTGGCCAAAAATAGGGTGTTTTTGTCTGGGAATAATGATGTGTCCAAACATTGTTTTCAATTTATTAAATCAATTAACGTATAGTTTTCCAATATCTCCCCAATTTCATCCGCAAAATTAGCCATAAAACTTTTTTGTCTACAACTTCCACTTGCTCCACACCCATCACAATCAACCGCCAGTATTTCACCCGCCACCGCTTCCAATGCCTCTCTCACCGTTATCTCCCCAGGCTCATTCACCAACGCATAACCCCCACCCCGACCCTCTTTAGAAACCAACACTCCTCCCTCAACTAAGTCCTTGGCTATCTGTGCCATAAAAGCCTTAGGCAAACCCAAAGTCTTCATTTCAGACAAACTAATCCGCTCACCCTTAGTCTTCCTGGCCAACAAAGTAAGCAGAACCAAAGCATAACTTGATTTTCTCGTCAATTTAAATAAACTCATACATAGAGTATTTTACTCCATGTTAAACCCTAAAACAACCCCCTTTCACACTTTTTCGTATCTTCTTATCAAACGTAGCCAGTTTCGACCCCAACTCTTTCGCCAAGGTAACATAGCTAGCATCATAAACAGACAGTTCATATTTCAAAGCTGTCTCAACAATTTTATCAAAAACCCCACTTTGATTTCTAAACTCCAAACCTAACTCGGAAAACTTTTTTATCGCCTCTTTCGCTTCTCTCTTATTAATTCTTTTTTGAACCACAGCCGAACGAACCCCATTCATCACTTCATACCACAACAAATCAGGGGCAACTAGTTCAATCTCTCCATCAGCATACCTCTCATACAACCTATTAGCCTTTTTAGTTAGCTTCTCGTCTGGTAAAAGCCAACTTAGAACCACAGAAGCATCTACTACCACTTTATCTATGCCTACCATCTTCAATTAATTGTTTATAACTTGAACCTTTCATTACATAACCAATTTCATCTTGCCACTCAACTAGCTCTTTTAAAAATCTTTTTCTTTTCTCATTCTCAATCTCCCTTTTATCAAAATACGTTTTTTTAACCGCACTACGCACCAACTCCCCCACAGACAACTTTTGTTCATTCGCCAACCAAACAAGAAAATCATAATTTTCTTCTTCAAACAGTATCTGAGTTCTTTTACTTAACATACACACATATTAACACGCACATGCACATGTGTCAACTCTCAAAACAACCCCACCACATGCATTCCTTACTCTTGACAAAACTCCTTACTTAATATAAAATGTAAGAATGTACACAGCAACAGTCACCAGTAAAGGGCAATTTACCCTACCAGCCCCATTAAGAAAAAGGCTTAATATCCAAACCACAGACAAAATCACTCTTATTCAAAAGGATCAGGGTATCTATATTCAAAAAATCCCCTATCTAAGTTCTTTGTTTGGTTCCTTACATAATCCCAATACAAGACCCTTAACTAGCCAACAAATGAAAAGGTTAACAGCAGAAAAAATGTTCTCCGATCAAAAATGAAAACTAAAACCTTTTGTTTAGACACCAACTATCTAGTTCGATTCCTCACCAGAGACATAGAATCCCAAGCTCAAATAGCTAAAAAAATCATCCTAAACCACAAAACTTTCATACCAGCCATCGTCTTCGCCGAAACAGTCTACATACTAAACAACCACTACCAAGTTAAAAAAAATAAAATCTTTTCCACTTTCTTAAGTCTTTTTAAACAACCAAACATCACTCATCCTCCATTCATTCCCCAAGCTATGAATATATACAACCAAGAAAATATCAGCTTTTACGACAGTCTAATTTTAGCCGAATCTCTAGAAAAAAAACTTCCACTTAAAACATTCGATCAAAAACTTCAAAAAACATTTTCTAAATACAGCTAAAACAACCCCATCTGTGTCTCGGTTTCTGGTTCCTTATTAGGATAAGAAAAATCTACCTCTACCTCTCTTAACTCATTCCACTTATCAATATATTTAAGCCTTTTATTCTCCAAACCAAAATCATACACATCCTTAGTAATCAACACATCCATCTCACAATATTTTTGTAATAAATCCAGGCTTTTTTTGTCCTTTATCTTCCACCACTCCACCGCCTGAGTTCCCACCCCACTCTTAACCTTCCCCAAAGTCTCCCTAGCAATCGCATCCAAGCTCAATCTATGACCTAATACATTCTTAATCACATCCATCAAATCAAAATGATTAAGTTTATTAAAATCATTTTTATATAATGGCTCCAAAGCCGGCACGTCAAAACCCAAAGAGTTAAAACCAACAATTCTATCCGCTTCCTCAAACCACGGCCACATTCCACCAATTCTTGGTTCTCTGCCTGCCTCATCTATCCAGAAACTCTTCATTGTTCCAGCAATCTCTCTAAAATTCTCATCCAATTCTCTTCTATATAAACTTACAATTGACACTAAAAGTTTGCCCGGATCATGATCTTCTATCTCTTCAAACAGCTTCTGGGTCTCCACATCAAAAATAACCTCAATCATAATTCACCCATTAAACCACAAACCATTCAAAAAACCAACTTGACAATATACATAATTATGTTATTATGTATATATGAGCCAAACAATCAGAACCACCATTACCATACCCGAACAGCTTCTATATGAAGCCAAGATCTACACCGCCAGCCAAAGAACCAACCTCAGCCAGCTAGTCAGAACTCTTCTGTCTCAAAAACTACTTTCCCCCTCTATGCCAAGCTCATTGCTTAAAATATCAGGCACTCTAAAGCTAAAGGACAAAGAACCACCCACCAGAGAACAACTATACAGCCACCATGTCTAATAAACATTGGGTACTAGACACCAACATTCTTGTTTATCTGCTCAACGCCGATTCCTCCCAACACAACGCCGCCAAAAACGTCATCAAACAAGCCCAAAAAGAAAATATTTCTCTAGTCATCACCCAACAAACCATAATAGAGCTTATCCAAACGCTTACCAAATTTTACTCTGTTCCCTTAAAAACCGCCAGCCAAAAAACTAAACAAATAATCAAATCCGTCAACAAAATCATCCACCCTCTACCTCAAACCATAAACACCTATCTCAAACTCTGCCAACAAGAAGTCAAGCCCAAGTCTCATTTTGACCTCTATCTGGCCGCCACACTTATTACCCACAAAACCAAAACCCTAATAACCAACAACCCTAAAGATTTCAACCAAATAAAACAGCTAAAAATTCTACCCTTATCCAGTTTCTAAACCACAATCTTATGCTAGGCTTGGATAAATATTCTTTAGCATGACCCATTATACAATTACATCATGAGCTCCACCTTCTCTCATTCCTGCTCCGGTAATTCTTATAAACTCCCGCTTCTCCCACAACTCCCCAATATTTCTCGCCCCACAATACGAAAATCCTGACCTAACCCCCGCCATTAGTCTAGACACCACCCCTTCAACCGCTCCCTTATACGGAACCAAGGACTCCACTCCTTCAATGTGTTTTACATAATACTTACTCTTACCTCCTCCATTATTTTTTAACTGGTTTTTCTTTTCAGTAAAACTTGTCGAAGCATTGTATTCTTTATACTGCTTACCACTAACTATTCTCATCTTTCCAGATGCTTCATCTGTACCAGCCAACTGTGATCCTACTATTACCGCGCTTGCTCCGGCTGCCAATCCCTTAACAATATCTCCAGAATTCTTTGTTCCTCCATCAGCCCAAACCATCTTCTTCATTTCTCTTGCCGCTCTACTAGCTTCCATCACTGCCGTTATCTGCGGCACTCCACAGCCAGTCATAATTCTAGTGGTACAGATCGTCCCCGGTCCAACCCCTACCCTCACTACATCCACACCAGCTAAAAACAGATCTTTTGCTCCCCTATATGTTCCCACCACTCCTGCAGACAAACTTAAACCAGGGTATGTTTTTCTTATCTTTTTTACTAACTGTAACACCTTATCCATCTGTCCATGAGCCACATCGATACTTACATGATCCACTCCCGCCTTAACCATCATCTCTAATCTCTCCCACTCACCTGCCGTTACTCCAATCGCTCCAGCCGCCGCCACTCCGGCTTTTTTAATCTTCACTATCTTCTCAGCCTGAATCTTTGATTTATCAAATCTGGGTAAAATGGCTAACCCACCCAACTTCCCCATAGCTATGGCCATCTCCACCCCTGTCACCGCATCCATATTAATGGCTATTATTGGCAAACTAAACTTCATTTTTCCAACCCCCCAACCTAAGTCCACCTCGCCTCTAGAATTAATTTTAGATCTCTTAGGCACCAATAACACATCATCATAGCTTAATGCCAATTTTATTTCCCTCATAAATATTCTATTTCCTCACCCAATATCGGCTTATCAACCTCTAACCCAAACCTGGTTTTTACCTTCTCGCCCAAAACCCGCCTCGGTTCATCTTCTCCATGAGTCAGTATCACTTTTTTAACCCCTTTAATCTTAGACAACCACTTCAACAACTGTTCCTGATCTGCGTGTGCACTCATAGAATAAATCTGTCTCACCTTAGCATTCACCTCCACCCTAACTCCATCTATATTCACCAAAACGTCATCCTGAACTTGATTCAGGACCTTATCCACAATCTCCCTCCCCAACGTCCCTTTGGCCTGATAGCCAACAATCAACAATCTAGTACTAGGCTTGGGTAAATACTCCTTAGCATGACCCATTATTCTTCCTCCACTCATCATTCCACTCCCAGCCACAATAATCTTTGCCTTTTTATCTTTTCTAATTATCTTCTTCTCCCAAGCCTGTCTGGTCACCACCAAACCTGGAAAATCAAACGGATCATCTTTCTTTGCCTGATCCGCCAACTCCCTACTATAATATTGTCTATACTTACCAAAAATCTTAGTAGCCTCAATCGCCATTGGGCTATCAAAATAAACCTTCATCCCACCAGGCAACCCACCCTGTCTTTGAATATGATCTAACAAATGCAAAATTCTCTGAGACCTCTGAATCGAAAACACCGGTATTAACAACACTCCCTTATTTCTACTCACTTTTTCAATTTCCTCTCTTAAAATTTTTTCTTCATCCTCATCCTCGTGCAACCTATCTCCATATGTCGACTCCAAAATTACCACATCTGCCTTTTCAGGCGGTTCCGGTGGCAAAATTAAAGGCGACTCACCCGTACCAACATCTCCACTAAACACAACTATGTCATTCCCGCCATCCCTTCCGTCATTCCCGCGTAGGCGGGAATCTATATCCTTTTTTTCCACCAACACACTCACCGCTCCCAAAATATGACCAGCTCTAAAAAACTTAACCTTAAACTCTCCCAAAATCTTTTCTTCCCCAATTTCTAAAAGCTCCACCTGACTTAATAACTGCTCTACATCCTCTTCTCCAAACAAACTATCTTTATTATATTCTTGACTAATTTTCACCGTATCGTGCAAGGACAACTCTAATAAATCCCTAGTTGCCGCCGTCATGTACACCTTACCCTTGTATCCCATTTTTATAAGCAACGGCAACCTACCACCATGATCCAAATGCGCATGCGTCACCAACACTCCAACCAAAGGTTTCTCATCGGATACTGTCCTCGACTTCAGTCGGGACTGTTCAGATGTGGAACCTATCTTTATCTCTGGTGTCTTCATGTTCAACTCTCTACTCGTTACAGGCTTCTCATCGGAACTGAGCCCGTTAGGGGTTTGTTCAGATGTGGAGCCGATGTTTCCCTGAAACATTCCCATATCCACCACCAACCCACCATTATCTCCCTGCAACCAATAACAAGACCCCGTCACTGTTCCAGCCGCCCCTAAAAACTTAATCTTCATCCACCAATTTTACATCAAAAATCAAACCTTGGTTCTCGTGGCTTAGCAACATTACAAATCATCTCTCTACCTAAAATTTCTTTTCCATTTACAGCCAGTACAGCCTTTTCAGCATCCGCCACTTCCTTCATAGTTACAAAACCAAAACCCCTACTTCTATCTTTACTATCAGACTCCATCATTACCACTGCATCCACAATCTCACCATATTCAGAAAATAGCTTAAACAAATCAGGCGTACGCATAGAATACGGCAAGTTACCAACATACAATCGTGTCCCCACATCTCCATTACTAGAATTCATCTCTTTAATGATACAATATTTACCATGACTATGAGCAAATCAATAGAAAATCGCCGCTACTGGGACACCCCTACCAAAGCCATTCTTTCCACCCTTCTTTTAAGTCTTACGCTTTTAACCGCCGTATCCATTATTCCTCTCACCCTAAAACAAGTAAAAAACAATCAAGAAACTCAAATCAAAGCAGATACCATCTACACCACACCCCTAATTACCCCAATCTCATCAGACCAAGTAGTTATTTCTTTCTCCACCAAGATACCAGTCACCAGCCAACTAAATCTCATCTCCCCCACAGAAAGGACTGTCCTTTCTGTGTCTAATGATCCCCAAACCTCTCACGCAATTACCTTAGAAAACTTAAAGCCACAAACCAACTACACCTTTAATCTAATTCTTAACCCAGTCAACCAAGACACAATCACCACCAACGACCACAACTTCACCACCCCGTAGTGTCTCTCATCGGAATCTGTCGCTTCTAGTGACTGTTCAGATGTGGGACACGGCTTTCACCTTAACCTCTTTAAACGTCACCACATACTCCGCATAATCTGTCCCCAACGGATTTTCCTGCACCAACACATCTATTAATTTAAGTTTCTCAAAATAATACCTTACCATCTTCATGCTGTTTCCATGGCAAGAAATAGCCACATTCTCCCCCGTCTTTCTCACCCGTTTCACCAACTCACCACAAAACTCAAACACTCGTTTCTGAACCATCTTCATACTCTCTCCTTTTGGTGGTGTAAAATCATAAAACCGCCTATACTTAACCGCCTTCACCGGATCATTTTCCAAGTTTTTAATCTTACTAGTTCCAGACAACTTTCCGTAATCTCTCTCTATCACTCTATCGTCTATCTCAAACCTTACCTTTTTACCCTTCAAGGCAATCTTGGCTGTATCAATAGACCTACTCAAACGCGAAGTAATACACACGTCAATCTCTTTCTCTCGTAGTTTCTCGGCCAACACCTTAACCTGTTTTTTACCCACTTCAGTTATTTTTGAATCTCTCCAACCAGAAAATACTCTGTTTCTATTATCAAAAGTCTCTCCGTGTCTAAACACATAAATCTCCGGATACTTCTTGCTTTCGATCTTAGGCAGTTTCTTCTTAGTCCCCCCAGGTTTTATCAAAGACTTCAAAGCCGACACCGTCAACCTAACTACCTCATCCGTATTCATAAACTCTATTATATACTCTAGCTATCATGCTTAAAAATCTTCCCTCACCCCCATCTTTAAAAAAACTCATTGGCCCCAGCTTTATTTTATTAGGCCTAGGCTTAGGTAGTGGCGAAATTATTCTCTGGCCCCTCCTTACTTCCATCTACGGATTAGGACTGGTTTGGGGAATGGTAATAGGTATTACCATCCAGTTCTTCATCAATATGGAAATAGAACGCTACGCCCTCATCTACGGTGAAAGCGTTTTTGTAGGTTTTAAAAAACTTCTTCGCTGGCTACCAATCTGGTTTATCTTTTCTACCTTCATCAGCTTTGGCTGGCCAGGCATAGGTTTGGCCGGAGCCACCGCTATCTCCAAAGTTACGGGCGTGGGCAACCCCCAAATAATAGCCACCATCATCTTTATATTAATCGGACTTATTCTTTCTTTTGGTAAAAGCATTTATAAAACAACAGAAAACTTACAAAAAATTCTCATCATGGTCGGCGTTCCTTTTATCATTGTCCTCACCCTTTATCTATCAAACTCTCAAGACTTAGTCGCCCTAGCCCAAGGCCTAATTGGTCAGGGAAATAACTATCTATTTCTCCCGGTCGGTATCTCTCTTGGCACTTTCTTGGGTGCTCTAGCCTACTCTGGCGCTGGCGGCAATCTAAATCTAGCCCAGTCATTTTACATAAGAGACAAGGGTTACGGCATGGGTCACTACGCCGATAAAATTACCAACATTAGATCCACCAAAAACATCTCCCTTACCGGCACCACCTTCCCCATCACCCCTCAAAATATCACCAAATTTAAAAAATGGTGGCGCCTTATAAACCAAGAACACTTAATAGTCTTCTGGTTTCTAGGACTTTTAACCATGCTCACCCTTGGTCTTTTAGCCTTCGTCACCGCCGGTGAAAGCAGTAATAACCAAGAAGGCCTAAACTTTCTCTTCAATCAAGCATCTGCTATCAGTCAAAAAACTCTCCCCATAATCGGCTCCGCTTTTTTAGGCTTAACCGGACTAATGCTCTTGTCTACCCAGTTAGGCGTTCTAGACTCCACCAGCAGAATCATTTCCGAAAACACCCACTTACTTAAGAAAAAACCAGGCAACTTAAGCAAAACTTACTTTTTGGCTCTTTGGCTACAGATAGTTTTCGGCATTGCCGTTTTCTCTTTAGGTTTCAACCAACCCCAACAACTAATTATTCTAGGTGCCACTCTAAACGCCTTCGCCATGTTCATCTATACGGGCATCTTGCTTTACCTAAACAATTTCCGCCTCCCCCAACCTCTTAAACCCCACCCTGTCCGCAACCTTATTCTCATCTCCTCCTTTATATTCCTTGGCTACTTCTGCATCCAAACCCTCTTACAATATATATGAACGTAAAAATTGAACCCTCATGGAAAAAGGTTTTACAACCAGAATTCAAAAAACCTTACTTCAAAAAATTAACCGACTTTGTAAAAAAAGAATACAACTCCAATACAGTCTACCCACCGCCCAAATTCATCTTCAACGCCTTCAACTCCACTCCGTTTAATAAGGTCAAGGTGGTCATTTTAGGCCAAGACCCCTACCACGGTCCCAACCAAGCTCACGGCCTTTCGTTTTCCGTCCTTCCGCCCACCAAACCGCCACCATCCCTACAAAACATCTACAAAGAAATCAAAAACGATATTGGAAAAACTACAAACACTTCTGGCGACCTAACCCACTGGACCAAACAAGGAGTTCTACTTCTAAACGCTACCCTCACCGTCAGGGCTCACCAAGCTGGCTCTCACCAAAACCAAGGCTGGGAAGAACTCACCAACGCTATCATTCAAACTTTATCCAACCAAAAACAAGGCCTAATCTTCATGCTCTGGGGCAACTACGCCAAACAAAAAGGCGCTGTCATAGACCGCCAAAAACATTTGATCTTAGAAGCACCTCACCCCTCACCTTTCTCCGCCCACTCTGGTTTTTTTGGTTGCCAACACTTCTCCCAAACCAACACATATCTTCTCCTCAACGGCCAAGAACCCATCAACTGGTAACATCTAATCTATGATCAAAGTATTTTCTCTTCTTTTCATTCTCGACCAAACCACCAAAAAACTTGTGGTCTGGCAAAACCTACCCCATCAACAAAATTTCAACGCTTCATTTATTATTCCTATCTCTATCGTTTTCTTACTTCTTTTGTCTCTCTGGTTTGCAAAAAACCCCAAACTTAGTCTTCTGCTTATACTCATAGGCGGCCTTAGTAATTTTTTAAACCGCCTTACTCTTGGCTACGTCATTGACTGGATTTATCTTCCTTTCTTCCCCTTCTCTGTCTTCAATCTTGCAGATATTTATATCACCACCGGCCTCCTCCTCACCATCTACTTGTGTTCTTGCTCCTCTGCCTCCATGGCTTCTTCATAAGTTTCATGAATCGTCCCCTCTGGGTGGTTTGGGGGTGAATAAACTGTATATAACTTCAAATCTACCTCTCCAGTATTAACAATATTATGCTCACTTCCCGCTGGAACCACCACCGCAAACCCATCTTTTATCTGCCTTGTCTCACCATCGATAAACACCTCACCCTCTCCTTCGTCTATTCTAAAAAACTGATCCACATTATCATGAATTTCCTTACCTATCTCCTCACCAGGCTTTAAACACATTAGCACCAACTGACTATGTTTTCCGGTAAACAATACCTTTCTAAAAAAATTATTTTCTCTGGTCAACCTCTCTATATCCTCTACAAATCCATTCATACAACCATTTTACCATCTCTAATTACTGGTAAAATCTACTCATGCGAATCAACAAATTAATATTAACCACCCTAATCGCCCTGTTCTCATTTATTACTGTTCCCTCTCCCCTCCACGCCCAAGAAGACACAATGGAAACCCTAGAAGCCACGATTGTTAACGTTCTAGAAGAAAAAGAACTTTACCAACAGCTTGAACTCTTGGTAACCAAAGGTTCACTTCAAGACAAAAAAATAATTGTAGAAAACGGCCATCTTCCAATTGCTAATCTACAAAAATATCAGGTCGGAAACAGGGTAATGGTAAATTACGAAAAAGATTTCCAAAACAATGATTATTTTTACATCACCGACTACATTAGGCGGGGCTCGTTGCTCGCTCTATTTATAATCTTTGCAGTTTTGGTTGCCACAATAGCCAAATGGCGCGGCATAACCTCTCTTTTAGGCATGGCCGCTTCATTTTTTGTTATCTTTAAGTTTATTCTTCCCAAAATACTTTCAGGTTCCGAGCCAGTGCTTATAGCCATTATTGGCTCAATGTTTATCATTCCTATCACCTTTTACCTCTCTCACGGATTCAACAAAAAGACAACCGTAGCCGTCGCTGGCACAGCAATAGCCCTAATCATTACGGGGATTTTAGCTAGTATTTTCGTCAACACGGCCAAACTTACCGGCTTCGCTTCAGAAGAAGCCGGCTTTCTACAAATAGCCAAGCAGGGCAGCGTAGATATTAAAGGACTGCTTCTTGCCGGTATCATCATTGGTGTTTTGGGGGTACTAGACGACATTACGGTCTCTCAGTCAGCCATTGTTATACAGCTAAAAAAAGCCAACCCCAAACTAAAGTTTGATCAGTTGTACAAAAGGGCCATGGATGTTGGCCAAGATCACATCTCATCCATGGTAAATACATTAATTTTGGTCTATACCGGTGCCGCTCTACCCCTACTCCTTCTTTTCATCAACAGTCCTCAACCATTTCTAGAAATAATTAACTATGAAATCGTAGCCGACGAAATAATAAGAACACTGGTTGGTAGCATCGGTCTAATACTGGCCGTGCCCATTACCACCATAATTGCAGTACTAACCATCACCAACAAAAAACCTTAGTCAATAAAAGTCAACGCTACGCCTTTTTTCCCTGCTCTTCCAGTCCTGCCTATTCTATGTACATAATCATCATAAGATTCCGGAACGTCATAATTAATTACGTGAGTTATATCTTGAACGTCAATTCCCCTAGAAGCTACATCCGTAGCCAACAAAACCTGAACCTCATCGTTTTTCAGCTGTTTCAAGGCTCGCGTTCTTTGACCTTGACTCTTGTTGCCATGAATCGAAGCTATTTTAAAACCTCTTCTGACCAAGTTTATTTCTAGCTTATTCACCCCCCACTTTGTTCTACCAAAGACTAAAACCTTACTAAACTCTTGCTTTATAAGCAACTGATGAAGAATCTCCACCTTATCTCTCCCTCTTGTTCTAATAATATCTTGATCAACATTCTGAGCAGTTGTTCCTGTTTTTACCTGCACCATTACCGGGTTAACTAAAAAGCTCTGCATTACCGCCTTTATTTTATCGGGTAAAGTTGCGGAGAAAAATAAAGACTGACGATCTTGGGGCAAAAGCGAAACAATCTCTCTAATGTCGTTGATAAATCCCATGTCCAACATTCTATCAACCTCATCTAAAACCACGTTTTGGTACTGTCTTAGATTCAGTCTCCTTCGATTTTCTAAATCCATAATTCTTCCCGGTGTACCAATTACAAAATTGGGTCTTCTCTCCAACTCTCTAAACTGCACATTTATAGAAGCCCCACCAATACATAGCGTTGAATACATATTCATCCCTGCGCTGAATCGCTTAAACTCATCTTGAATCTGTGCGGCCAGTTCACGCGTAGGGGTTACAATTAAAACCTTTTGATTTCGATCTCTTGCCACCTTGGTAATCAAGGGCAATAAAAATGCAGCCGTCTTACCCGTTCCCGTGTCAGCAATACCAACTAAATCTCTGCCTTTAAGCATGGGTAGTATCGCTTGATCCTGAATTGCGGTTGGCTTATCATAACCACGAGATAAAACATTTTTTCTCACTGTCTCGTCTATGGGAAAATCCGTAAAACTATTTACTGGTGTGTATGATGTTTCCACAAAGTTTTCTGCTTTTCTTACAAACATTAAGGGATTCATGTCCAAACCAGGATTTCTAAACCTACCTCTACTTTGATACCTGTTTCTATTTTGACCACGAAAGCCATTAGAATTACCA
This sequence comes from Patescibacteria group bacterium, assembly GCA_018819325.1. Lineage (GTDB taxonomy): Bacteria > Patescibacteriota > Microgenomatia > UBA1400 > MFAQ01 > JAHITH01. The sequence goes on along the minus strand of JAHJQJ010000013.1, from coordinate 6,496 downwards.
CGTTTAAAATTACTCATTTTTATATATATTTAATCGCCTCAAAAAAGGGAGACGATTTTAAAAAAGGAAAAAACCGACTCAAATCAGTATCTACTGATCAACATTTAAAGCTAACATGATTATCATAACACACCCCACCACCCCTGTCAAATTATAGGACTAACTCCTTCAAACAAATCATCTTAGTATAATGTTAATATGTTGAAAAATAGTATAAAATTGATTGGGACTTATGTAGGTTATTTTTTATTATTTTCACTAATCTTTGTTTTATCTTTTCATTCTCCGTTGTTTGCTTCACAAAAGATTTTATTTTATCGAGGTCTGAACCTAATGGTCCTGACCTTTATTTTTGTAGGAACATTAATATTATTGACAAATAAAATTATTTTTAAATTGAGCACAGAGTCTATTATTGCAATCTTAACTTTAAGTATTTCAACCAACCTGTGTTTTTTTGTAATTTTTCCAGTTACATTTGATCGTTCAGTAACTACATACTTACTGTCTACCCTGAATAATCACAATGGAATAAAGACTATTGAATTAGAAAACTATCTTATTAAGGAGTATATACAAGAAAAAGGTGCCGTAGAACGTCGTATAACTGAACAATCGGTAACAAACTTCATTCGTAAAGAAGATGATTGTGTATCGTTAACCACTAAAGGTAAAAAGTTTCTCAATTTCATGACAATAATAAAGAAGTTGTTTGCTATTAAATAAACACAATAAAAATAATACCAACAACGGCAAAAATCATCGAAACAGAAAGATAAACGGTTGAAGACATTTTTGACTTGGCAAAAGAAATAATAATTGGGACATAGGCAGGTGCAATATACCTAAAGTCATTACTAGAAGCAAACGGCTTTAAAAACCTAAAAACAGCCAAAGCAAGGTAAAACAAAACTATTGAGTAAAAGTAAACGTCTTTACGTCTATTTAAAAAATAATGCTGAACAAACTTAAAAATAATATATAACGAAATCAAACCCAATATCACCGAGGACCAACTACCCACCACAGAAGAAATTGGAAACTCACCAAAAAGTCCAGATTTAATTAAATAATTATTAAAATACTGTCGTCCTCCCTCATCTCTCCATGGATTAATGTTCGGATACGCAATAAAATCCTTAAAGTCAAACCAAAAAAAGTTTACCGGAGAAACACCCACTTTCAAATCTTGATTAAGATTATCAATATTTCCCACCAATAAATCTTGATTTCTATTAACCAATAATCCCCTACCGGAAACAGCACAAATCGTAAGAACAAAAAGAGCCAGGGTCACATAAAACAAATACGGCTTTCTGGTAACATGCCGTCTCCGCTTAATTATGTAATATATCCACATTGGCAAAAGCACAATAGCGGTTGACTTGGTTAAAAGTCCAAAAAAAATCCAAATAAGTTTCTTGAACCCACGCCAAAAATGGTCATTATAAGGAGAACAGTAAAAATGATAAAGAAAAATAACAGAACACAGATACACCAACGAATCATTACCGATCCTTGCAGAAGAAAAAACAAAGGCCGGAATAGTTCCCAACAAGATCATCGATCCAAATTGTTTAACACCTACCGGTAAAAGTTTTGTAATTATCCGAAAACCAACTATCAAAAAAAGTAAATTCAACAAAAGTGAGTACGCTTGCAAAAAAACATACTCATTCCCCTGAAAAAAGTAAAGATCAAATACATAAAAGGGAATCGCAGAAAAATAGTACAAAGGTGGTTGGTAGCACTGCCAACAATCAGCGGCCAAAGGTATCTTGGCGTTGTGATAAATATAACTAATATACTCAATATGACCCCCAACATCATGTGTTCTAGTTGTGTAATCTGTTTGCGATACATACAAAATTCGTATCAAAAAGGATATCGCAAAAACAAACAAAACCAACCGTCTATTTTTCTTTGGAAACAAAAACCAAATTAAAGAAAAACAGACAACAAATAAACTCAAGTAAATTACAACACTAATCCAAGGCATTACATCAATTGTACCAAACCAATTATCCACACCAGCAACCTCTATTAAATTATAAGTTTATTTTGTCTTCACTTTTTTCAACCCAGGCTTTTTAACCTTCTTTGGTTTGGCTTTTGCTTTTACTTTCTTCTCATCTGAGCCTAGCAAGAAAATGATTTTATCCAACTTGCTGTTTAAAATATCAATATTTTTCGTCAATTGCGAAAAATCAGGGCTACCCAAACTCCTGCTATCACCACCATAACGTGGCTTATTATAACCGCCCCTCTGACTTGATCTACCATCTCTTCTTCCACCCCCACTTTTTTTCTCAAAACACTCACTGCAATACACAGGCTTGTCACCACTTGGCCTAAAAGGCACTTTGCAGTCCTTACCACACTCATTACATATAGCGTCATGCAACTGGGGTCTTCCACCATCCCTACTATTGTTTCTTGATCTACTATCAAATCTAAAATCACTCATACATAAGATTATATTCTTATCAAGCCAAAATAGCAACAAAGACCCTAATCCACCCCTTGACAAATTAGTAATATTCACTATAATAATAAATAGTCTGATGAGCAATCATTAGATTAGAGCCTTACGCAAGTAAGCTCCTCCTTAAAGATCTCAGCAATGAGATCTTTTTGTTTGGAGAAAACTTACACAAACCATAAACAGTTTTATTCGCTATAATTAATACCATGGAACCCCAAGAGGTTACTCAAAACACCAGCAATACAACCCCTAATCTATCTCCCATCATTCCCTCTTCATTTCCTGAGAAAAATTTTCCCCTGATTATTGTTTTCAGTCTCTTACTCTTAGGCTTAATTGGAGGAATGGCCTATTTTCTCTACCAAAACAATCTTCTCAACCAACAAATCACCTTACTCCAACAACAAACAAACCTACCCACCCCAATCATCACCCAAGCTCCCACTCCATCATCCACATCTGATCCAACCGTAAACTGGAAAACATATTCAAACGATCCTTATAAACTTTCTTTTAAATACCCAATGGATTTCAATATTGAAATCCATCAAGTTGATACTTCAAATTATGTGCAAGTAATTTTTGATAAATCATTAAGTAGCTCTTTCACTGTAAAGGCGTCTACAAAATATCCACCTAATCAACCAAGATATTTGCTTGACACGGAATCTGTTGGAACAAAGAATATAAATGGTAAATTGTGGTCTTTGTTTGAATTGCCAGGTGGTAGTTTGGGTATGCAATTAGAAGAAAATCTCACCTTGTATTCAATTATTTATCCTGTTTCTGAAAAAGCTATTGTTGATCAAATTTTATCTACCTTCAAATTTACTGAGTAACTACACTCAGAATACCCCATACATCAATCCGAATCATACCAAACTCCCCTCTCAGCTTTATCCGCCGTGGTGGACCTGCCCGCCCATAAAGAAAACTTACACAAGAGACCGTTGAATAACATCTACATCCTCCGATAACGTTCCCAGTGATCAATCCTGAATATAATACTCCTGTCTAGGAGACCCTTATTTTAATAAAAGGGTTAAAATGACAACATGGACTTATCATTTTTTGCTTTAGGAAAATTTTGTGAAAATCAGGCTGGTAATCAATTTATCAAACAACCAATTAATCTTATTACCAGCCTTATTTTTTTTATTTCCGCTCTTGCAATCTATAGATTACTGCAAAAGACCAAGACTAACTCAAAACCTGTTTTCATTGTATTGTTAACCTTAACGGTAGTAGCCGGAATCGGCAATCTACTAATGCACCTGACTCCAAACCCATACTTTTACTTGTTAGACATTGGATCATTGTTAATATTCTTTATTACCGGGAGCATTTACTATTTATATTTCCAACAGGTTCATTTAAAAGAGGTGGGGCTCTTATTTTTCCTGCTGATCTTATCAATTGTTTTTAAATATGTTGATTCAAACTTTTGCCATCTTTTCCCTCTTGGCACTCACTTCCTTTTACACATTTCAATTCCTTTCGCAATGTATAAACTTGTTACTTTTTTGCTTCTCAAATTATGATAAGCTTCCCTTCCACCCCTGCCCGCCTGTGGTGGAAGCTTACACGAACCACTTGACAATCAGAAATATGTATTGTACCATTATGTACAAATGAAGCCTCTCCCTAAAAGAATAAAGCCATTAAAATTCGATTGGGACGAAGGCAACAAACAAAAAAATTACCAAAGACACAAAGTAACATATAAAGAATGCGAAGAAATTTTTTTCAACAAACCATTAATCAATAATCTAGATGAAAAACATTCTCAATACGAAAAAAGATTTAGATCACTTGGAAAAACCAATATAAACAGAAGGTTGTTAATAAGTTACACAATTAGAAATCAAAAAGTTAGAATCATCTCTGCCAGAGATCAAAATAAAAAAGAAAGGAGAATATATGAAAAAGCTTAAACCTATTCCCAACTTTAAAAACGAAAATCAAGAAAGAAAGTTCTGGGCCACCCACGACTCAACCGAGTATATAGATTGGAGCAAAACCGTCGAACTAGACTTCTCCGCCCTTAAACCTTCTACAAAACCAATCACCATCAGACTACCGGAATCCCTCATAGGATCCATAAAAACCATCGCCAACAAAAAAGACGTCCCCTACCAATCTCTCATGAAAGTCTTCTTGTCCGAAAGGGTAGAAAAGGAATTTCACCAATACCAAACCAAATAAGCCTTAATTCAAATAAAAGGCAACTGGCTCTCCTTCCATCTTTACCCACCGTGGTGGGAGCTTACACGAACTACAGTCTATTTATCCTCCAAATAAGTTTTAATAAACCTCTCGGTCGCTCTCAAAGTATCATCTTTTAACTCCGCCGGGCTTTCTGCCAACCAAATCGCAAAATTATATAGCTTCTTATTATCCAAACTTAACCATTTACCATTCTTAAAAAGAAAATAAAACAAAGTTGTCATCGCAATTCTCTTATTACCATTTTGAAACGGATGGTTTTTTATCATCAAATAAAACAAAATCGCCGCTTTCCTACTCAAGCCTTTGTATAGGGTCTTTCTGTCAAATTGTTGAAATGGCACCACCAAACAACTCTCCAGAACATTTGGAAACCTTGTATTGAAACTAGGAATCGACTCGTCATAGATCATCTTCTCTCTTACTAATCTAAAAACTACCAACTCAACCTCTTTGATACCAACACTTTTAATCATGATGCTCTTAGCAAATCTAATGTCTCACCATACTCACCAACAGTTCTTTTAACTGCCTTTTCAACCATTCTTTTGTCTGTTTCTGTTAATTCGTCATCCAATATGCCACCCAGGTCATTCTTATCAATAACATAATTACGACCGACTTTCATCGCTTTGATCCGACCAGTTTTTATCTTCTTATACACCGCCACATGACTAATACCTAATAGTTTTGCCAATTCTGTAGTTGATATAAATCTATTCTTCATATTAACCTTTCATTACTAGGTTAACATATATTAACCAATGTGTCAACAGTTAATATAATATATATTTACCTAAACCAATCCATTTCAATCATTTGCTCCCCTTCCACCCCTGTCAGCCTCTGGCTGAAGCTTACACGAACCACTTTTAGTCTTTCTGAGGTTGAATTGCCGATTTCAATACTATATTTTCACCGATCTTTTTCCAATAATACCCTGCTAATGTCATCAAAGAAACCAGCTGTTTGACTAAATTTCCTCCACCAACCCTAGCGTCAATAAAGGCAAGCCTATCATCCTCAGTGATCATTAGATTCGCCGCATACCGTATCGGGTTAAGGTGTCTCCCAATCTCTTCCCAAGCGCTTTCACCATCACCACCCACACACCCCACAAGATCAAACACCTTACCTGTTCTTGTGAAACACTTAATGCTCGCAATTACAATTTTATCGAGATCTTTTTTTAAAACTTTAGACAAGCCTAAACCTCGTTGTTCACGTAAGGTCTTTCCCTTTACTACTTCTTGTACTTTAAAAGGGGTCGGGAACCCATCCTTACCATTCATAACTAAATAAGATTCTGAATAAGTTTTTATCCTATCAGGAATAAACTCACTAGTCTCTTCTGCAAGTCTCTTTTCATTTTTCAAGGTTTCCAAACACATTTTAACTCTTCTACTTCTATATTCCTTGTCTGTTTCCCTTTCATCTCTTAACAGGGAATATGGCTTACCCAACTCCTTTAAAACAAACTTCTCACCTAGCTTTCTCACTTCCGTACTTCTACTTGAACCCAATATCTCACTACCTACCCTTTTACTAAAAGGCATTATCTCCAAATACTTATCATCCATCAACCAATTCTACCAGAAAAACATCATTCAACAACTATAGGATTATTTGCTCCCTGTTCATCACGTTACACGAACCACTTTTGGGGTTTAGGCACAAAATCTACTCCAAACCACACTGATCAATATAGTCAAAGACGGCAAAATAACCAAAGCAATTCCATCAAAAACCCTCAAACCCGTGCTTAAAACCAAGAAAATCTTGGTT
>JAHJQJ010000012.1 GCA_018819325.1 Patescibacteria group bacterium | reverse complement strand
TAGATTGCCCCTTAGAGTAATTTTTAGACCCACAATATCTCCCTCACGTAGGTCGAAACTGGCAACTGATAGTTTGGCTTTGGTTTCTATTGGAACCTGTCCGGAAATAGCAGACATCCATTCTTTGGTTTTTTTAAGTAAATCTTTGTCGTTTTTGAAGTCTCTGGAACTGGTGTTTATGGTAATTTTGGTAATCTTGGGAACAGCCTCTACGCTAGATAGCCCTAGCTCCTTTTTAAGAGCTGGTCTTATTACCTCTTGGTATTTCTTTTTTAGATCGGATTTCATTTTATAGACTTAATTACTTGACCACAGCGGCGACAGATTCTTAGCTTTGGTTTTTTGGTAATGTCGAAACCTATTCTGGTTGTTTTTTGGCAACTAGGGCAGATAATGGCTATGTTGGCCGTGGGAATTGGGCGTGGAAGCTTGGTCTTACTACCTGGTTTACCAGCGGCTGGCTTTATATGACGGGTGTATAGATTTTTATCCTCTACAACTACCTTGTCCATTTTGGGAAGAAGTTGAATTATTTTACCGGTTTGACCCTTGTCTTTGCCGGAGGTTATCTTTACTTGGTCGTTTAATTTAAATTTATACATTTTTTTATAATACTTCTGGGGCTAATGAAGCTATTTTGGCAAACCCAAAGTCTTTTATTTCTCTGGCAATTGGTCCAAATATACGGGTACCGATTGGGGCTTTAGAATCGATTGACTCTAAGATGACTGCGGCGTTATCGTCGAATCTAATGTAAGTGCCGTCTGGACGAGCTGTTTCTTTTCTGGTGCGCACAATAACGGCCTTGACTACGGTTTTGTCTTTTACTTGACCGTGTGGATCTGCGCCTTCAACCGCGGCGGTTACAATGTCACCAATGTGTCCAAATCTTCTTCTGGAACCGCCGTGAACCAAAATTACTTTGATTTTTTTGGCCCCTGAGTTGTCTGCAACTAGTAAGTTTGAGCGAAGCTGAATCATTTATTTAATAATTTTGATAATTGAAAAACGTTTGTGGCGACTCATGGGTTTTATTTCTTCTATCTGAACTTTATCGCCCGCTTTGGCTTTTAGTTCATTGTGAACGATGTAACTTCTGGTTTTTTTGGTGCGTTTTTTGTATTTGGGGTGAACCACAATACGATTAACCGTTACTACGGCGCTTTTTGTCATGGCTGCTTTTTTAACGGTTCCTGTTAATTTCTTTTTCATAGTTTTATTTGTATAGATTCCTGCCTACGCAGGAATGACGATTAATTATTGGTTGGTTGCTTGGTTAGTAATTGGGCTATTTGTTTTTTAATTTTTTTATGGGCGTTGGTGTTTTTTTCTCTGCCAGCCTTGATATTAATTCTGGTCATTGTATATTTTTTTCTTAGCTCGGCTAGTGAGCTTGGTACGTTCTTGGTATTTTTCTTTTTTTTAGTTGCCATTATTTAGTTATAAATTTGGTTTTTAATGATATCTTGTGGCCGGCTAGCCTAAAGGCTTCTTTGGCGACTGATTCTGGTACACCAGATAGTTCAAAGAGTATTCTACCAGGTCTGACCACAGCCACGTAACCCTTGATGTCTGCTTTACCGGAACCCATTCTGGAACCAGCACTTTTGCAAGTGTATGGTTTATGAGGAAAAACCCTAAGATATAGTTTTCCAAGACGTTTGGTGTGGTGGGTAATGGTTCTTCTTCCGGACTCGATTTCTTCGGAAGAAAGCCAACCACCAGAAACAGCCTTGATGCCGTACTCGCCAAAAGCTAATTCGTTTCCACGACCAGACATACCTTTCATGGAGCCTCTGAATTCTTTGCGGTATTTGCTTCTTTTTGGTTGTAACATTTTATTTAACTATGTCTCCTGTATATACCCAGACCTTTATGCCTACATAACCCGAACGGGTAAGGGCGGGTTTTTCTGAATAATCGATGTTGGCTCTAATTGTCTGGGTAGGAACTCTGCCTTGTTTGTAGGTTTCGGTTCTGGCGATATCAGCGCCGTTGATTCTGCCTGAAAAGGTGACCTTTATTCCCTTGGCTCCGGCGCTCATGGCTTTTTCTATGGCCTGACTGACGGCTCTTCTGTGTGGATAACGACGCTCTATTTGACTAATTAACCTGTCTAGAACTAAGGCGGAGGATACATCTGGGTTTTGGACTTCTTCTGGATGGATGTTTATTTTTATTGGATGATTCTTGGGTGGGGTTTCTGTGCCCAGTACTAGCTTGTTTAACTCTTTTTTAAGGATGTCTAGACCCGAACCACCCCTGCCAATAACTACACCAGGACGAGAAACAAAAACATGAATGTCTACGGTGTTAATTGAGCGTTTGATTTCGGTGTGGGTTAGACCGGCAAGATTTAGTCTATTTTCTAGGAATCTTCTGATTTTATTGTCTTCTAGCAACTGTTTTGGGTAAGATTTTGCGTCAGCATACCAAGTTGACTTGGTTTTGAAGATTTTTCCTAATCGAAAAGCGGTGGGGTGTACTTTTTGTCCCATGGTTATTTCTTATTTACTTTTAATATTATGGTTAGGTGGGAGGCTATTTTTTGATAGGGTTTGACCTTGCCACGACCGGCGAAACGAACAAATTTTAGAACTCTACCCTTGGTGGCAAAGGCTTTTTCAATAACTAGATCTTCTGAGGTTAATTTGTGTTGGTCGGCGGCGTTACCTAGGGCCTGCTTTAGTAGTTTGATGATTGGCTGAGCGGCTCTTTTGCTGAGCAACTGGAGTTCGTTTATGGCGTCTTGAGGATTTTGGCCAATAAGGCTTTCTAGAATTAAATTGGCTTTTCTAGGAGTGGCGGGGGCATGGCTAGCTTTGGCAATAATGGTGGTTAATGTCTTGTCTGTTTTCATTTTATGTTTTGGTCATTACTCTTTTGGTCATACGACCGTGGCCCCTAAATGTTCTGGTTGGGGAAAATTCGCCCAATCGGCGGCCTACCATGTTTTCTGAAACAAAAACTTCTGGAAACATTTTGCCGTTGTGAACTAAAAAAGTGAAGCCAACAAATTCTGGAGGAATCTGGCTTTGTCTGGCCCAGGTTTTGATGGGCTCTTTTTTGCCAGAAGAAGTCATTTTAGCTACTTTCTTGGCTAGTTTTTCATCTACGTATGGTCCCTTTTTACTGCTTCTTGCCATGGTTTTTGTTTTTAGCGACGTTTTTGGTGTCTTGATTTGATTATTAATTTATTTGAGTATTTCTTTTTTCGTCTGGTTTTTTTACCTAGTGTCTTTTTGCCCCAGGGACTCTTGGGAGACGACATACCTATGCCTGACCTGCCTTCTCCGCCACCATGAGGGTGAGATCCAGGGTGTTGGGCCACACCTCTGACGGTTGGCCTTATACCCATAAGTCTTTTGGTACCAGCCTTGCCTAGTTTTCTGTGTTTGTGCTCTGGATTACTTAAGCTACCAATGGTGACCCTACAGTTTGGCTTGAAGGCTCTTATCTCACCCGAGGGGAGTTTGACTAGAATTTTATCTTCTTCTTTAGACTGGACTTGAGCGTGATTGCCAGCAGATCGAACCATTTGAGCACCTTTACCTGGCATAATTTCTAGATTATGAATTGGTGTGCCCACGGGGATGTTGATTAAGTGACAGCTGTTACCCGGTTTTATGTCTGTTGACTGGCTTGATATAATGGTGTCACCTACTTTTAGATTTTTGGGGGCAAGAATGTAGTTCTTTAGGCCGTTGGCATAGAATAAAAGTGCAATATTGGCGGTGCGGTTTGGGTCGTACTCTATAGAAGCTACCTTGGCTGGAATGTCTAGTTGATTTCTTTTCCAGTCGATTGTTCTTAAAAAGCGTTTTTGACGACCACCTTGGTGGCGAACGGTTATTTTACCAGAATTATTCCTACCTGAGTTCTTAGGATTTAATTTTAATAGTTTTTTGCTTTTTTTGATTTTCATAAGATTACTTGGTTGATACGTCGAATAGGTCTATTTTTTGCTTTGGTTTTAACTGGACCATGGCTTTTTTAGTGGCTTTTATTTTGATGGTTTTCTTAGTTTTTCGTGATTTTTTAACCATGGGTTTAGATTTAACGGTTCTTATCTTAAC
>JAHJQJ010000011.1 GCA_018819325.1 Patescibacteria group bacterium | reverse complement strand
TAGGTTAAGTTGAAAGGCGTTTAGTTGGTAGTCAATGGGGCTGGTGACTGTAACGTTGTATGTTTGGGGTGTGGAGGTGGGGGTGAGGGTGAGAGAGATGGAGGTAAGGGTTGGGGCGGGGTTATTTAATTTGGGCAGGGAGAGGACGATAAAATAGGTTAAGCTAAGGATGATGGGAACAGAAAGAGCTATGATAACTTTGGCAATTTTGTGGTTGGGGGCAGTGGATTTCATTTTAATTACCAAAGTTTTCAAGAAGTAAATTGTAATCGAAAATGTCTACTTCGCCGTTGCAGTCTATATCGCCAATGATGGTGGGGGGGTTGCAGACAGCGTGATTGCCGCCTCCGCCTGATGATGAGCTGGAGCTTGAACTAGAGGATGAGGATGACGAACTTGAGCTTGAGCTACTTGATGATGAGGAAGAACCGCCTGATGAGGAACTAGAAGAACTTGAGCTTGACGATGAGGAACTGCTACCCGTGGTGATGTTGAGGTCTAGGTTGATTAGAGATTGGATGACGTCGATACCTGGATGATTCATGGCGGAAGCTTCGGTTAGATCTTGGTTGAAAGAAACAGATGTGTCTCCCTCTTGGATGGGGGTAAATGACAACAAGGCTAAGTTGCCACTGGTTAGAGCCGGTTGATTGGGGGTGGCTAGGATGGTGAAGGAGACAACGCCTTCTGGAGTAATAGTTGGAGGCCAAAAGAAGTCGGTGACTCCGGGGAAGAGGTCCCCGATGTCAATATTGGTTAGCTCTAGGTAGCTGGGGTTATATTGCAAATGAATTTCAACACCTGCTAGTTGATTTGTTTGGGTAGTGGCGGTTAGGTTAACAGTAAAGGGTTGCCCAAGGGCTGGTTGGGGGGTGGAGCTAGTTAATATGAGTTCTGTGTGGGCGTCTGGGTGGGTTGGGTTGTAGGCACGTTGGCGGATGTCTTGGTTTTGTTTAAGGCCAAAGAGAAGAGCGATGGTGACTAATATAAAGGCAGTGACGATGAGTAGTTTGCTCCAGTGGTGTTTATTTAATTTTGGCATGTTGGTCCTTGGTTGAAGTTAGTTAAAAATATACCATAGTCAAAGATGTCTATTAAGCCAGCTGGGTCGTTGTCGATGTTGGCTAGTGGGTTGTAGTTTGGGTCGCCAGGTAACGTATTGAAGCTAGATAAAAATATACCATAGTCGAAGATGTCTACGCAACCGTTTTGATCGATGTCTCCGGGGATGGGGGTGGTACCGCCAGACGAGCTGGAACTAGATGATGATGAGGATGAGGATGAACTGGACGAGGACGATGAGCTGGAACTACTTGATGATGATGAGGATGAACTGGACGAGGACGATGAGCTTGAGCTACTTGATGATGATGAGGATGAACTGGACGAGGACGATGAGCTTGAGCTACTTGATGATGAGGATGAACTGGACGAGGACGATGAGCTTGAGCTACTTGATGATGATGAGGATGAACTTGATCCGCCACTAATAGTTAGAGTTAGTGGAGTGATGTCAAAATTCTGGATTTCGGTGGCAGCGAGAGAAACAACTTGAATTGGAGAGGATTTAACAGTGATTTCTGTGGCGCCAGAGGCGGTGCTTGGAACAACAAAATGAAGTTCGGCTAACCCAAAAATTGTGTTGGGTGGTTGGTTGCGGTTGTCTGGGTGAAGACCCACGGCAAGGGTAACTTGACCAGTTTGGTTGGCTTGGTTTTTGGTAGTTTTGGCGATGCAGGGATCGGTGGGGGCACAAAAATGGATGTCGCCATAGTCTGGAATTGAGGTAGGATTGCGCATATGCAGATCGTTAGAAATGGTAACTTCTTGAGATAATTGAAGTTGGTCTTTGTTGAAGGTGATTTGAAAATACATGAAACCAATTTGGTGATCATAGGGGTTAACTTTAAGGGTAACTAAAAAATCATCACCAGGCTGGGGTTGATTATTGTTTGAAGTAAAGAAAAACCCAATTGGTTGGCTTGGGTCGTAGGCACGTTGGCGGATGTCTTGGTTTTGTTTAAGGCCAAAGAGAAGGGCGATGGTGACTAGTATAAAGGCAGTGACGATGAGTAGTTTGCTCCAGTGGTGTTTATTTAATTTTGGCATGTTGGTGTATTTTATTTTACATGAAGTGTAAATAAAGTATAGCAGGAATTATTGATTGTTAAGTTGTGGAGTAAAGGCTGAGGTGAACTGAAGGGAGAAATGATCAAAGTAAGCGGTGCCCGTTTGGTTGAAAAAGGCGGTGATGGTAATTTGTTTTGCGGGGTATTTAAGTTGTAGATCAACCGAGATGGGTTGCCAGGTTGTTATAGTTGGGTCGGGGAAACCAGTAAATTCGCTGGTTTGATTATTGATATAGTGAACTTGAATGTGGATGCCGGATGTATTTTTATTTTGAGTTAGGTTGTCTGCCTTAATCCAGCCGGTGAAGTTTAGCTTGGTGTTTTCTGGCCAGAGGAAATTGATTGTTTGCCAAAGGTTGGTTTGGTTGGTAAAAGTTATGTCGCTTTTGGTTTGAATGGCCAAGTGTTGATCGTGACTGTCTTGATTGGTTAGGGTAATGTTGGTGCCATGCCAGTGATCTGGAAAATTGTCGTTGTTTGTGTCTATTTCAAAAGAAGGATTTTTGATAAAGTTTTTATAACGATTCCAGTTGGATATTTTGTTGGTTAATTGGTCGAGCTTGGCCAAGAAATAGGGCTGTTTTTCACCAGTCACGGCTTGTATAAGGAGGAATAATAGGCTGATACCAATTAAGGTGCTAAAAAAATGAAATATTGCTGATGGTTTTGTGTTCATGGTGGTTGCCTATTATTATTTTATTATTTTAACAACGAACTCTATCTCTAACATCATTGCTGTGTTGGGATCCATGTACTCTATTGTTTGAAAGGTAGCAGAGGTTGTGGCCACCTTGGTTGACCTAGACTCGCCCATAAAATCCTGTCGTTTATATATAAAATCGCCTTTAGGCAGGTTCTCAAAACTAATTGGTACACTTTCTACGTGCTTTCCACTGGAGTCGTAATTTACTACCAGTACCTTTAGATTACCTGCTTCATTCATTGAAGCTATTCCTTTTACCCAACTGCCTTCGCCGGCCAAACTTACTCTGAAAGGAAGTAAATGGTTCAAAAACACCAGTGCCTGATAACGGGGTTTCATTTCTGGTTTACCAAACTTTTCGTGTGTCATTAAGCCCCATCTTCCCCAATATTTTTCTTGCCCAGGACCATCTTTGATCTCAAACACAAAAGCTCTGTCTACCCTACCCATCATTACTCTTGTAACAGCCAAGGCATGAATAGCAGACAGTTTATCGTCATAGGCCAAGTTATTCTGGCTATCAATCCCCCACTCTGTTACATAAAACTTTAAGTCTAAAAACGCTGGTATGTTTTCCGACCACTCATCGGCTTGTTTTGCGTCTTGTTCAAACACCTCAATATTTTGATCATATCTATGCCAGCTTAAAAAATCTAATGGTAATTTTTTTTCACTAGCAAATTTTATTAATTTTTCTAGCCAGTTTTTATATAAAGCCGTCATGGCTGGTCCACCAATCTCAAAATGGTTGGTATTCTCTGCCCTTATGGCCGCTCTAGCTGAAACCTCATACATAGTTAGGTAATTTTTTTCTCCGTACGTCTTAAAATCTCCAAACAAGTCTGGTTCGTTCCAAACCTCGTAAATCACCTGGTCGATATTTCTGTTACTTTTACCACTGAAGTGTTCTACTGTTGCTTGCACCACCTGCCCCCACTCACCCCAGTCGTTTGGCAGGCTAACAATATCAGAAGAAGCTATTGCCGTTGGCATGTATGATAACGATAAAAACGGCTTTGCTCCGGTGGCCAAAATCTCATCTACGGCTACATCTAGCCCGCTCCAGTCATAGGTCAATCGACCGTCAACTTTACTTACCACCCCAAATGCGTCATAAATGTGGTCTAGTCGAATATATTCTGGTTTCAACGCCTTTACTTCTGCCAGCACCGGCCCCAACATTGCTTTTGATTCTTCCCCACCTTGGGCTAGGTTTCGCCAAACTTGTGGCATCATTCCAATCACCCCTTCGTAATTAACCACTAAATTTGCCGATGTTCCCGACGCCTTGCCAAAATACTGAACCGTTTTAGGAATGGCTACGCCAAGTAACACCGCGATCATTACCAGCCCAAGTAGTAGCGGAATTAATCCCTTTTTCATTCTAACTTAATCGTATCATGAACCTGTTGATTTAATTGTTGGGCTGTACTTTTGAAAGGGATGACAAAAATCAAGGTATAATCAAATTATGCACCAATTATCTATTGCCAATCAGATCAAAAGAAACTTGTCCCGTTACTTAAATTGTGTCAAGAACAAAGAACGTTATTCCATTAAAGGTTGGTTGGAGACCCTAGAGATTCTAAGTAATAAGAGCCTAACTGCTAGTATTAAAGCTGGTTTAAAAGACATCAAAGAAAAAAATATTGTTTCTCAAGAGCAAGCCTACAGGTAAAGTCTACCCTACCAATCTACCTACGCGATCGCGTCACTAGATTGGTAATTTGACAAATCTGCACCACTTTCTGCCTGGGATGACGGGGGGGGATGTCATTCTGGTAAGTGAGTCCTCGAACGCATCCAGAATCGATTCTGGAGTCCTCATCAGAATTCGTCCCCAGAATGACGGGGAGGGGTGGG
Organism: Patescibacteria group bacterium; assembly: GCA_018819325.1. Lineage (GTDB taxonomy): Bacteria > Patescibacteriota > Microgenomatia > UBA1400 > MFAQ01 > JAHITH01. The sequence goes on along the minus strand of JAHJQJ010000011.1, from coordinate 6,467 downwards.
TGTGGGATGACGGGAGGAGAAGACTTGGTTGAGGTGACAGGGACAGTCCTTGTCATTCCGACCGGAGTCTGAGATTCTGATTGAAGATGTAGTGGAGGAATCCCTGTCAACAGAATAAACTTTAGGGTAAATGAAAAAGTCATATTGGCTGTATATTCTTTCAAGTAAGTCTGGAACTTTATATATTGGAGTAACTGGCAATCTAGCAAAGAGAATATATCAACATAAAGAGGAAGGAAAAGATAATTAGAAAACTTAACCCTTCGTGGAGAGACCTAAGTTAAGCATAAATTGAATCTCACGTTTTTGAAAGGGATCCCTCGACTACCCCCGCCCGATGGCGGGGTTCGCTCCCAGCCAAAAGCTTCGCATTTAGGCGGGCAGGCGGGGTGACACTCGTCGTCATTCTGGTAAGTGAGTCTTCGAACGCATCCAGAATCGATTCTGGAGTCCTCGCCGACTCGTCCCCAGAATGACGTTTCTCCTCAGCCTCAACCCCGCGGGTCACGCCTACAAGTAAGACCTCCCCTACCAACTCACAGTCGCGATCGCGTCACTAGATTGGTAATTTGACAAATCTGCACCACTTTCTGCCTGGGATGACGGGGAATCTGTCTGACTGGATTCTGGATGCGTTCGAAGACTCACTTACCAGAATGACGACGAGCGATCACCACCCCTGGTCATTCTGAAGGAGTCTTAGATTGAAGAATCTAGTTGTTTTAGACTCGCATGCGCGAGAGATCCCTCTATTTCGTCCTCAATCAGAATCTTGAACTCCAATCGGGATGACAAAGCTGCTCCCCCAACGTCATTCCCGCGCAGGCGGGAATCCAGTTTTACGCACAAGGAAATCCGAGACCGTTGAATAAGTCTCCCACCTCCGTCATCCTGAGCGTAACGCAGTGAAGTCGAAGGATCTAGCGAAGCGTAAAAATGCGACACTTTGTGCCTAGATTCTTCGTTTCACTCAGAATGACTAGAGTTATTCAGCAGTCTCATATTTTGGGTATTGACATAAGTGTAGTAAGGTGTCTAAACTTAATTTAAGTTATTTTAAAATGTAATGAGTATGGAAGATAATAATCCACAAAACGTGACAACAGAAGCATTGAGTGCACGCGACAGAATCTTATCTGCTGCCGAAGCTAAAGGTGGAGAAAGGCGCGAAAAAATAATGCAAAATCTTGATCGACTCCTAGGTATAGATGCCGCTATAAGGAAACAGGTGTAATAGTTAAAGAAAAAGCCTTATCTATAAAAGAAAGAGTTCAAGGACGTTTAACAGAAGCAAAAAATAGGGCTGTTGAAAAGGTTACTGACGCAAGAGATAGAACTGTAAATAGGTATAACGAAATTAAGGATAAAAGTATTAGCAAAGCAAATGAAATCAAAGACAAAGCTATTAAAGCGGGTTTGAGCGCAGGTCTTAACATTGAAAATAGAATTGTTGAGATTACCACCGGGGCTTTAACCAACGGGCTTGAGAAAAAAGCATCTAAGTCTGCTCAGACAGCAGAATCAACTGAAAGCTGGTTGTCTGACAGGGTATCTGAGTTTGCTCTCGAGAAGCTAGGTCTTGATCAGGATCAAACAGATCAATTAAAAGCATTTTTAGAAAGTCAAGCTGTAGAAAAAGCTCAACTTGAACAATCTCAAGAAGAAGAATCCCAGTCTTTAGAAGATGAAATTAAGCAAGCTCGCGAAAAAGCTTTTGAACTTAGTGAAAAAGCCACAGAGAGACGAAAAGCCATAGAGTCTAAGCGAGTATTTAAGGGGTTATTAGAAAAAATTACTAGCTAATTATATAAAACATGACACTACAAGACCTAAAAAACCAGTTAAGCCAAGCAAATTTTTCAGAAGAGGTTTCTGACAAGCTAAATATAATTCTGGATCAAGCAATCATGCAAAACAGTTTGACTCAAGATGATAAACAAAAAATGCTTGAACTAATCGATCTTGATATAGAAGCTGGCAATTTAGAGGCAGACACCTTAGACAAATTGTCTCTTGCTCTCAATTCTTACGCTGATGAAACCGAACACATCAACAAACAAAGTCAAGCCGAAGGAGAAAAAATCCTTTCAGATGCAGAAAAAGAAATAGACGAACTTGAAAAAGAAGCCGGCCAATCTCAATCAGATGGTCAAACCAGTCAAAAAATTGATACAGTAAGACAACAGCTAGACGACATCACTCCAGCAAAATAATATCCACCCAACCCATTGACAGGGAATTATCACTCGTGGTAATATACTGCTAATGGATCTAACAGATAGACAAATTGCCATAATCAAAGCTGCGGTAGAAGAATTTACTGAAACTGCTAAACCAGTGGGTAGCGTTACCCTAGAAAAAAAATATAAACTAGGTGTTTCCCCGGCTACTTTAAGAAACGAGATGGCTGATTTAGAAGAAAAAGGTTTCTTAAGTCAAGGCCACACATCCGCTGGTCGCACCCCCACCCCTACCGCCATAAAATTTTATATAAAACAACTAATGAAAGAGCAAGACCTGTCTGTTGCAGAAGAGGTTTCTGTTAAAGAAAAAGTCTGGGATCACAGATTTGACGCTGACTCTTTGCTAAGAGAAGCCTGCCAAGTTTTGGCCAGGAGATCCAACTCTCTTTCTGTGGCCACCACATCTTCTGGTAAAACTTATCACGCCGGTTATTCTAATCTTTTAAGTTTTCCAGAATTTTTTAATATTGACGTTACCAGAAAAGTGTTAGAATTACTTGACGGGACAGATCTTCTCTCTGAAGTTTTTGGTCGTGCTATAGGCAATCAACCTATCCATGTCCTTATTGGTCATGAACTTGGACCAGACTTTTTTGAACCGGTAAGTTTAATTTTTGCCGATTTACAAATAGGAGATAATAAAGGCAGTTTGGGAGTTATTTCTTCCTATCGTCAGCAATATCAAAAAAATATACCATTAGTCAGATACGTAGCCAACTTAATTAATCAAATCAGCCAAGACTGGTAAAAAACATGAGCAAAAAAATAAAAAACAGCAAACTAGAACAAGAAATAAAAGACTTAGAAAATAAGTTTAAGCGTGCTTTGGCCGACTATCAAAACCAAACCAAACGTCATCAGTCCCGCCAAACAGAAATTATTAAGTTTGCCAACGCAAGCCTTTTAGACAAACTTTTACCCGTGCTCGACTCTTTAGAGTTGGCCCAACACCACCTAAATGACTTGGGGCTAAAAATGATTCTTGATCAATTTATCAAGATAATTAACCTAGAGGGGGTTAAAGAAATTTCTAGTACTAATCAAAAATTTGACCCTGAAACTATGGATTGTGCCAGTTTGGTTAAGGGATCTAAAGACATTGCCATTACTACCTTGGTTAAGGGGTATACTTATTATGATAAGATTTTACGCCCTGCTAAAGTTGAGGTTGGCAGTGGAGTTATTAAAAATTATAAAAAATAAAATGAGCAAAATAATTGGAATCGATCTAGGTACCACCAACAGCGCCACAGCTGTAATGGAAGGTGGAAAAGCAGTAATTATTTCTTCTGCAGAAGGCAAAAATACTTTTCCTTCAGTAGTTGAGCCAGAAAAAAACTTAGTAGGTGAGGTAGCCAAGCGTCAAATGATCTTAAATCCAGACAGAACAATTTCTTCTGTTAAAAGACTCATGGGTCAAAAATTTTCTTCTGCTGGGGTTACCAAAGCTAAAAAACACGCCGCTTACAAAATAGTAGAAGGCAAGCAGGGTATGTCTGCCGTAGAGGCTGGTGGAAAAACCTATACTCCCCAAGAAATCTCTGCCAAGATTTTATCTAAAGCCAAAGCAGATGCAGAAAGCTACTTAGGTGACAAGGTCACGGAAGCGGTTATTACCGTTCCCGCCTATTTTGACGATTCTCAACGCCAGGCTACTAAACAAGCTGGAGAAATTGCTGGACTAAAGGTAAAAAGAATAATCAACGAACCTACCGCCGCTGCTCTAGCCTACGGACTAGATAAGAAAAAAAGTGAAACGATTGCTGTTTACGACCTTGGTGGTGGCACTTTTGACGTTTCTATTTTAGAGCTAGGTGACGGTGTTTTTGAGGTTAAATCAACCGCTGGTGATACCTTTTTGGGTGGAGATGATTTTGACCAAAAAATTATAGAGTATGTTATTTCTGAGTTTAAAAAAGAAAACGGCATTGACTTGGAAAAAGACAAACAGGCACTTCAGCGAATTAAAGATTCTGCTGAAAAAGCCAAAATTGAACTTTCTAGTTCAACGGAGACAGAGATTAACCAACCCTTTATCACCCAAGGAACAGACGGTCAACCGGTGCACTTAAATCTAAAACTAACCCGTGCTAAGTTGGAAGAATTGGTAGACGATTTGGTTAAAAAAACCATTCCTCCCTGTGAACAAGCCTTGAAAGACGCTAAGTTAGACAAGAAAGACATTAACGAAGTCATTTTGGTTGGTGGCATGACCAGAATGCCCAAGATCCAAAAAGCAGTTAAGGACTTCTTTGCTAAGGAGCCTAACAAAAGCATAAACCCAGACGAGGCCGTAGCTTTAGGCGCCGCCATTCAGGGTGGAGTCTTAGCTGGTGACGTTAAAGACGTTTTGTTATTAGACGTAACTCCGCTTACCTTAGGAATAGAGACTATGGGCAGTGTTAGAACTGCTCTAATAGAACGAAATACCACCGTTCCTACCAGCAAGTCTCAAGTTTTTTCTACCGCCTCGGACAATCAACCCCAAGTAGAAATCAACATTCTTCAGGGAGAACGCCCCATGGCTCAAGACAACAAATCCTTGGGTCGCTTTGTTCTTGATGGTATTCCCCCAGCTTCTAGAGGCATCCCTCAAATAGAGGTGACCTTTGATATTGACGCCGATGGTATTTTAAACGTTTCTGCTAAAGACAAAGCCACGGGCAAGGAGCAAAACATCTCTATTAAAAACGCTACCAATTTGTCTGAAGAAGAAGTGGAAAAAATGAAACAAGAGGCAGAAAAACACGCCGACGAAGACAAGAAGAAAAAGGAATTGGTCGACAAGAAAAACGAGGCCGAAACCTTTACCTTTGCTACCAGAAAAGCTTTGGAGTCAGCTGGTGACAAGTTTGACGAAAAAGCCAAAGAAGAAATAGAGACAGAGCTCAAGGCTTTAGAGGAAGAAAAAAACAAAGATGACGCTACTTCCGAGTCTCTGGCTGAAAAGTTAGAAAAAGCCACTAAGGTTGCTCAAACTCACGGCGAGGCTTTATACAAAGCTGCCCAAGAAGCAGAGGGTAAAACAGAGGAAAAACCTAAAGAAAAAGGTCAGAAGGAGGAGAAGGAGGAGTCTGGTAAATCTAAGGGGGGCAGTGCCGAGGAGGGTGAGGTAGTAGAGGAGTAAAATATAAATATTTATGACGTCTAAACGTGATTACTACGATATCCTTGGCGTCAACAAACAGGCTACTGCCCCAGAAATTAAGTCTGCTTACAGAAAGTTAGCCATAAAATGGCATCCAGACAAAAACCAAGATAAACAGGAGGCGGAAAAAAAATTCAAAGAAATAAACGAGGCCTACGAAATCTTATCTAATACAGAAAAGAAAAAGACTTACGATCAATTTGGCCACGCCGCCTTTGACCCTTCTATGGGGGGAAATCCTTACAGCCAGGCTGGCCGTCAATCTGGTCCTTTTACCTATTCTTATTCTTCTGGTGGTCAAGGGGTAAATGTTGAAGATCTGTTTGGCGGTTCTGGTTACTCTGATCCTTTTCAGGTTTTTCAAGACTTTTTTGGTGGCAGACGGCAGGCTAAACCCCACTACTCTATGAAAATAGAGTTTATGGATGCCGTTAATGGGGTGGAAAAAACTATTGTTCATCAAGGGAAACAACACACCATTAAGGTTCCGCCTGGCGCCGACGATGGTACCAGAATAAGGTTCAACGAATTTGATATTTCTATAAATGTAAAAACTCACCCAGACTTCAAACGCAACAACTACGACATCTATCTAGAAAAAGAAATCCCTTTTACCACCGCCATCTTGGGTGGAAACATTACCGTTCCCACCTTAGACAAAGATCTAAAGTTGAAAATAAGACCAGGTACCCAGCCAAATACTTCCATTAGACTTTCTGGCAAAGGCATAAAACACTTGCGATCTAATCGTCACGGCGATTTCTACATCCGCCTCATCATCACCCTACCCACCAGACTCACCCGCGCCCAAAAACAAGCCCTGCAATGCTTCAATTAAATTTCTCACATTCGTGAGAGATTCTTCGACTCCGTCCTCGACTTTCAGTCGGGACCTCGCTCAGAATGACACTCTCCCCATGTCGTTCCCACCTCCCTCTTCCTGTCTTCCGCACTTTTCTCAAAGACAAGCCTTTGTCCTTAAAAGTGTGCCTGAATAACTAGGCTTTTTCGCAAACTGGGTGTCCCGTTGGTAGAATTTAAGAATGTTTGTAAGGAGAAAGAGGAACAAGAGTGGT
>JAHJQJ010000085.1 GCA_018819325.1 Patescibacteria group bacterium | reverse complement strand
TTCTTTTTTGCTTGGCAAATGATGAATTACAGCCACCGCAAAAACCTTGTCAAATTTTTCTAAATCATTCCATGTATTCTCATTAGTAATATCTCCAACAATAAATTTACAGTTTTTACCCCCATATCTTTCCCTTGCCAATCCAATTAAAGTCTTATGCTCCCCTACCTTGATAATATACAATTACTCACAATAATTGTTCTACAGGTCAGAATTGAAACTTGTATCTATGAAGATAAAGCCAATTTACAAACATCTCCAACCAATCAGGTGGTACACGGAGCTTTTCGATAAGATTGTCAGCAATGGAGCTAAGAGATGGGAAGAAAGTGACCGTGAGTTAGCCCACAGTCCCAAGCCAAAGGCTATAATTAACGCATGAAAAAGTTTATTTTTAATGCAGATGATCTGGGATCCTCAGAAAAAGTTAACCAGGGTATCTTTCGGTGCGCTGATGCGGGCATAGTTAAGAGCACCAGCCTAATGATCACAAATCCGCTTGCCAAAGAAACATACAAGCAGGCAATTGATCATAAGATTTCAGTCGGTCTCCACCTAAATGTTACGGGAGAAGGTAAGTTCTTAACCAACACTGCTTTGTTTGGCAAAACTGGCAAAATTAACCATGCTTTCAAAATTAACCTGCTCTTGGAAAACAAGGAAGTAGAAATCGTTTTAGACGAGTTTCAAAAACAACTAAATTTGTTTATCAAACACTTTAGGAAGTCGCCCGATCACATAAACTTCCATCATCCTCTGTATCAGATTCCTAACTTTACCAAACCCTTTGCTGATTTTGTAAAGAAAACTAGCCTACCAACAAGGTGGTTCAACGACCTTTCAGGATATGGGTGCAAGACTCCCAATCACACCGAATTCGGATTCTTTGACCAGGACTCTCTTACGCTTGGCAATATCATTAAATTGATAGATGGCTCCCGAAGTGGAGTAATTGAATTTGTCTTGCACCCTGGCCTATACAACCCCGACAGCACCAGCTCATATAACCATGAGAGGGGGTTGCAAACAGAAGTTCTGACGAATCCTGAACTCCTAGCCCACATTGGCAATGCAGATTATCAAATAATTTCCTTTAATGAACTCTAAACCGCACTGGACGCACTATTTTCGCGACACTACTCATTCAACTTTTGCTCTGGCCAACTTCTTTTTTCGCTTTTTGCCAGATAATCGCAAACAGTCAATCAATCGTGAGTATCATGCTCAAAGATCGCTGGCTCCGACAGGGTTGGTTCCAAAACCGTATTTTAAGTTTGTCTCTCCTATGTCTTGGTTGCCAAGTTTTGTCGTTGAAGAAAAAATTGATTTTTACCCTGACTATCAAAAGAGCGACCAATTTATTATTGACACGGCCAAAAGCCTTAAAAAATTGCATAGTTTCTCACGAAAGAATAAAAACCTGATTACTAGGCATATTCCTGAGGACATTTTTCTTCGGGACGGAACTTACAATCCCTTAGTAATTCTTGAAAACTTTATAGAAGTGCCTTTTGCCAAAGTAAAAAGCCAGAGTCCCAAATTGATTACTAAGGCGGTAAGAATATCTGTAGAAAAAATTGGGGAACAGATAAGAACGCTTGCCAAGTCGGCTGTGTATAAATCGGAGTATTGTTCGATGGTGCACGGCGATCTAAACGACACTAATATCGTCAGGAGAAAAGACAAAACTGGAGTCGCCTACCTTGATTGGGCCGATTCGAGGTGGGATATAGCCAGCTGCGATATTGCCCAATTTATTTATCTGCATAAACTTAATAATAGAGAGAAGAAGCTGTTTTTGAACGCATACAACGAGAAATGGTTGACAGATTCGATTATTGAAATCCACCGTTTGTTACTCATCGGCTGGGACATTATTTATCTGATGACTATCAATTTAGATATTCCTCCAGACAAAATAGACTGGCTACTGCCTTTGAAGCAACTTGTTTGGGATCAAAGTAAACCCGCAATATAACTATGTTTTATTTAATACTCGCTGTCAGTACAATCGTTTTTGTTAGAGGAATTACGACTTTATTTTTTTTGCTTCGATCGCTGTCATGGCTAAAAGCGGCCAACACTGAAAGCCTCAAGAGCATCATTGAAGACAAGCCCCAGGTACATATTTTGATACCGGCGCTTCGAGAGCAAAAACGGATTATTGACACGATCAAGTATTTCCAAAAACATATTCTCATAGAAGACAATGTTGATCTCATCATAGTTACAACCCAGAGGGAGTTCGAAAAAAAGTTCTCCGGCCTCTCTACAAACCAGCTAGTCAAGAACTTCATTGCTGAGAATAACTGTTCAAACATCTCGATTATTGACTCGCCTCACCAGACAGGCATAAAGGCTCATCAGCTAAACTACGCCTTAGATCAAATTGACGATGATAGTTTTATTACCGTTTACGATGCCGACTCCCGCCCTCATCCTCGTACTTTTGAAGCGTTTTATTCTGAGTTGGCTAAAAATCCTAAGGCAAAAGTCTTTCAGCAATCAGCCGTTTTTTTTAATAACTTTAAATCTCTAAAAAGCAGTTTTCTGAGATCATCTGCCATCTTGCAATCCCGATGGACTCTGGCTCACGAACTTCCTCGCCTATTTAGGCAATCTTTTGGGGAAGGAAAGTTTATTAAAAAGTATGCTTACGCTCATGTCGTCGGGCACGGACTTTTTATAGACATAAATGTTCTTAAAAGCGTCGGCGGATTTCCCGCTCAAACCATCACCGAAGACTTGTTCTTAGGATATTTATTGCGGGCTTCCGGCCATTCTATCTATCCGCTTCCGTTGCTTGAGTCGTCTGACGCTCCGACCACGGTTAAGAGCCTTTGGGGGCAAAAATATGTTTGGTTCTTCGGTCCTCTAAAAATGATCACTTACCTAAAGTATGTGCTTAAAAATACCAGAAAACTTAAAGTCTTTGATTTGAGTGTGCCTTGGATAATGACTGTTCAGGGCATGATTTCGGCTACAGCTTGGTTGGTCTCAGGTCCGTTTATTTTTTTATTGCTCGCCTCTCCGTTATTAACTCAGAATATCACTATGGTCTTGTTTGCTTGGTTAGCTGTTTTTACTTACGGGCCGTTACAATTTTTTATTACCCTGATTTATTATCAAAAACTGCTAGCGTACGCAGGTACAGTCTCACCTAATCCAAAATGATACTGAACCAGAATCGATACCTAATCGAAAAATGATTCTTAAGTTAAGCTAAGAACTCTCCACAAACAAGACGCGAACCGTTACAGTAGTCATATATGAACATAACCATGAACGATT
>JAHJQJ010000084.1 GCA_018819325.1 Patescibacteria group bacterium | reverse complement strand
GCTCCAGTAGCTCAGGGGATAGAGCAACGCATTCCTAACGCGTAGGCCACAGGTTCGAATCCTGTCTGGAGCACAACATACGTGGTTCCGAACCACGTATGTTGGTTACTCTAGGGTGAGAGGGGAGATTGATTTAAGGAGAGGTTTGGAGTCAAGGATAAACTTTTGGTAGTCTTTTTGTGGGTTTTTGCTGTTTTTGTAGTAGTCGAGTTTTAGAATTTCTTCTGAGTGGAGCCATTTAGGGGTGGGTGACTGGTCAATAAAAACTGGATAACTGGAATATTGATAATTTTGTAGTGGTTCGGAACCACGTTTATTGGGATTGAGGTGGATGTATTTTGAGAGGTAGAGGAGTTGCTCATCGGTTTCTATGTGGACTTGTTTATATTTACCTTGAAATAGGTTACCAGAGTGATTGTGTTTGTTATTAAAGTACATAGAGTAGGCAATAGAAACGCGTCGCATGAGATTTGTAATACCATCTTGGGATGTGGGCGATACCTGTTTTAAAAGTAAATGAAAATGGTTTGGCATAAGACAGTAAGTGGTAAGATAAACTGTTTGTTCGTGGTTCGGAACCACGTATTTGGTGCGTTTTGTATAGTGAAGAGGTCTGCCCGTTGGGTCAATAAGATAGTAGGAGAGAATCTTGGTAAATACTTGGTGGTCTTGTTTGTCTAGGAAGACATTCTGTTTGTGAGATCCGCGGTTGAAGATGTGGTAGAAGTGACCTGGTTGAAAATTCCTTTGATAGTATTTGCTGGGCATTAATAAAAGTATATCAGGTTTTATACGTGGTTCGGAACCACGTTTATTTGAGGTCGAGGGAGATGAGATTTTGTTGGTCGGGTTTTTGGTTTAGGTTGGTGAGGATGATTAGATGGTTGCCGGTGGGACTGGGGGTGGAGAAAGTTTCTAGAATTTGGGTTTCTATGATGGTGGTTTGATTTAGGCCATCGTAGTCGATGGTTTCTACCTTATTTTCTTGGGTGTAGATGAGTTGGTTGGAGTTGGGGTACCAACGGAGATTGGTGGTGTAGTTTGAGTCAGTTTGACCCTTTAGTTTAGTGATAAGATCAGTGTTGGTAGAAGGGATGATGGGGTAGGGTAGAAGATAATTGGTGCCTTCGGTAATGTCGTAAACGTAGATTTGGTTAGCCTTAAGCTGTCTTTGTTCTGGAGTGGGGTTGATGCTGGGCAGACTTTGACCTAGGGTATTTTCTGGTAGATCTATATCTTCTGCTGGAATGTAGAAGACTTTTTTTTGGTCGGGGGAGAAGTAGGTGTTTTGGCTTTTTTCTAATAATATTTTTTGCATAAATTCTGGGGCTTGGCTAAGGGAGCTTTGGTCTATAAGAGCTAGTTGGTCTTGCCATTGAGAAAGAATTAGGGGGAGTTGAACAGTAACATCATTAATACTTTTTTCAGGGTTGAGGCTTTTGGCGTTTAAAAGATGGGATGAGGTGATTAAGTCTTGGTTTCCGAAAGCGACCAATATTTGGCTGCTGTCTGGTGACCACAAAAGCGTGGCTTTGGTATAGTCGTATACATTTTGATTGGTTAGCTGGATAGATTGTTTACTGCCCAACAAGGTGTTATCTAGAGATAGGGTGTAAAGACCATTGTCTTCATTAAAGGGGGAACCGGTGAGGACGAAGGCGATTTTGTCACCACCCGGGCTGGGGTGGACGTTTTGAACGTGGTAAAAGGTAAGGGGGGTGGTGGCAGGAATGGTGGGAAAGAGCCTGGCGGCGGCGATGGAGACTAGTTCTTCTTTTATATTTATTTGTTTTGACCAAGGGTGGAAGCCTTCTTTGATGATTTCTATTTGGTAGGTGTCTGGCTTAAGGTAGAGAGTGTCGTCGGTGGTGGTGGAGAGGCGGTCGTTGATTAGTACCTTGGCCTGTTTGGGGTAGGAGGAAACGGCCAGTAGGCCGGTGCCTTTTAAAGAAAGATCGTTTAGGTTGGGGCGATAACCTTTGGCAATTTTTATAGCAATGGTTGAGCCTAGAGCAATAACAATGATGATGGCGATGTTTACTAGTAGTCTTTTGCGTTTTATCTTGGTGGACATATGTAGGAGTAATTATATCAGTTAGATTCTGGACAAGCCAGAATGACATTGAGATGATAAAATGGCAACCTATGAAGTGGAGTATAAATAGGAGAGTGGCGATTGATTTGGGGACGGCTAACTGTTTGGTGTACCTGATGGGAGAGGGAATAGTAATGGAGGAGCCAACGGTGGTGGCGGTGTCTTTGTCTGACGGTCGGGTGCTGGCGGTGGGTAAAAAAGCTCAGGAAATGTTGGGTAGGACGCCTGGAAACATTAAGGCTAGTAGGCCGATGAGAGATGGAGTGGTGGCAGATTACGCGGTTACAAGGGCGATGTTGACGTATTTTTTGCGGGAGTCGGGGGCGTTAAAGGGGTTTATTAAACCGGAAGTGATGATATGTGTGCCGGCTGGAGTGACGCAGGTAGAAAGACGGGCAGTGCTGGCGGCTACTATGGCGGCTGGGGCAAGAAAGGCCTATTTAATAGAAGAACCTTTGGCGGCGGCGGTTGGGGCAGGGGTGCCGATTGCGGAGCCGTCTGGTAACTTGATTATGGATATGGGTGGTGGGGCCAGTGAGGCGGCGGTGATATCGTTGGGGGGGGTGGTGGCCTTTAAAAGTGTTAGGGTGGCAGGAAACAAGATTGACAATGCGATTGCTAGGTACGTAAGACGAAAACATAATTTGGTAATTGGGGAGCAGACGGCGGAGAAGGTGAAAATAGCCTTGGGGTCGGCGATTATGCCCAGTAAGCAAGAAAAGATGGATGTTACTGGTAGAGATAGTGTAACGGGCCTACCAAAACAGATAGAGATAACTTCTGGAGAGGTTTGTGAGGCGATTAGAGAGCCTTTAGATAAAATAGTAGCCATGGTGAAGGCGGTGATGGAGGAAGTGCCACCAGAACTTTCAAGTGATATTATTGATAAAGGGGTGGTGATGAGCGGAGGGACGGCGTTGCTAAAGAACTTTGATAAATTTGTGACCCAAGAAACTGGTGTTCCGGCCTTTGTGGCAGAGGATCCGTTGAGGTGTGTAATAAAAGGTATTGGGATAGCAATGGAGAATTTGGAGTTGTATAAGAAGAGTTTTATAGATAGTAGGTAATTTGTTGATGTACGAAGTAATGTATGTGCGTTTGGCGGTTCTGTTTAAATAGTGCTGAAATTGAATTTAGGTTTGAATTTTGAAAAAAGTGAGGAAATATATAAGGTGGTGATTTGGTCGTTCTGCGTTTCACGTTCGTCATTCCTGCGAAGGCAGGAATCTATATGGATCCCGCATCAAGTGCGGGATGACAGAGAGGATACTTCGCTCAGGATGACGAAAAACTAATGTGGATGATATATGACAGGAGAGAGAAAGGAGGGGGTGCAATTGTCGTCATTCTGGGGACGAATTCTGATGAGGACCCCAGAATCTGGGATGGATGGAGACGGGGGGTGGAAATTTGGGCGGGTACAAGACCTGCCCCTACGGGGATTGGATGATGGTGGTGGGGTGAGATACGGGGTAGGGGTATGGGGTATATGTGATGATTATATTTCTGTCATCCCGACCGAGTCTTCGAGTGGAGGGATCCCTCTCAACAGTAAAATCTAACAATATACCTATCTCTTTCATTATCAGCAATCTGCTGAAAGGGATTCCTCTATTCCATCCTCAATAAGAATCTCGGACTCCAATCGGAATGACAAGGAAAAAAAGGGACTTGATTCCTTCAAGGGGGGCAGGCGGGATGATAGGGGAGTCCCGCACCAGTCGGTGCAGGATGACAGAGGGGTAAAAATAGCTTTTGGTAGGGTTTTTGTTTTAACAAAGGAGAGACCTTTGTTAAAAGTAAGGATGACGGAAAAGAGGACAGGGGGACCGATGTCAAAAGACCTGTATCAACGTCGGCACTGGGACGGTCAACTACTGATACAACTACATAAGCTGATTTTGTAATATGGGATATTAAATAATAGTGTGGTTTAATATATAAAACGAGATAATGGATATTTATAAGAGGATATATAGTATAGTATAAAGGTTATTTGGGTTGGGTGATGATTTTTGGGTAAAAAAGTGAGAATAGCTTTAAAAATTGGGGTATTAATTTGTTCACAAATTAGGGAAATTGCTATTTGCTTTATTGATGCTTATGATAATATAGTTAAATATAGGGGGTAGTGTGTTGAGATTTAGATATAGGTTTGGGTAATATACCCTATAAATATAGAATAATTGGTATTTTTTGTTAGTTTGAAATATTTTTATCGGTTGATTGTTGGTAGTTAGGGGTCTAAAAAAAGTTGGATTTACTGTTTTTGTGATGTAAAGGACTGATGAGGCGGTAAATTAAAGTGTTTTCACTAGTGTGGCAGACAGAAGGGGTGAGTGCTAAGGTCGAGGCTGGGGGAATTAGATTCTGGACAAGCCAGAATGACGAAGATAGAATAAAGGTTACATGAAGATACTGGGAATAGAAGTAGACGAGGTAAATAGGCAGGAGGCGATAGAGAAGATCTCTGGCTGGGTAGGCGGAAAAGGGAGTTTGAAGCATGTGGTTACTATATATAGTGAGTTTTTGTTGGCGGCGGAGGAGGATAAGGATTTTAGGAGAGCGGTGGAGAAGGCAGACTTGGTTGTGCCTGATGGAGTAGGGGTGTTGGCGGCAATGGAGTATGGAAGAAGAGTAAACTTATATGGATCCCGCATCAAGTGCGGGATGACGGTTGGGGGAATGGGTCTTAGGGGGGAACTAGGGGAGCCGGTGACTGGTGTGTGGTTATTTGAGGAGTTGGTAAGGTTGGCGGCCGAAAAAGACTGGAAGGTGTTTTTGCTGGGGGGGTTTGGAGACACGGTTGAGAGGCTAGCCAGGAAACTACATGTCAAGGGTCCGACCCTTGACATTGGGTGGGATGCAGGGGAGCCACGCCTAACTTTTGCTAAGGCAAAACTTGGGCGGGTAAACAGGAAGAACGAGAGAGTGGTGGAGAAGATAAACAGATATAAACCTGATTTGTTGATGGTGGCGTATGGGCCTGTAAGCCAAGAGAAATGGATTTATGAAAATAAGAAGAAGTTAAAGGTAAAGGTAGCCATTGGGGTGGGTGGGACGTTTAATGAAGTGTTGGGCGAGTTTGCTAGAGCACCTAAGTGGATGGAAAAGCGGGGGTTAAAGGCTGTGTGGCGGTTGCTGGTGCAGCCTAAAAGGTTGCCAAGGATTTTTAGGGCAATGGTAGTGTTTCCGTGGAGGATATATATAGATTCCTGCTTGCGCAGGAATGACGAATAAGCTAGGAGGTGGATGATTGGGGGTTGATGCCCAGCATCCAGAGAATTTGTTCTTTGCGGTAGCGGCGATCGCCACGGGAGTTGATGCGGATGGCGGGAAGTTTTCCGCGTTTACCCCATCGTTTTATGGTTAAGGGAGAAACCCTTAAGAGATCGGCGGCTTCGCCAACGGTTAATAAGTCCGGTAGGTTGTCTAGTTTTAGTTGTTTCTTGTCCATGTCTGATATAGAAGTTAGCAGATAAGTAGAGTTAAGTCAAGACTTGAAAATGGGGAACTATTGTTCTAGGATGGATGAATGGTAAGGACAGAAAAAGGTAATAGGCAAGATGGTGAGATTTCAAAAAAAAGAGAGTTTAAGGGTCAGGTGGCTGATTTTTTTAAATTAGAGGTGGTTAGGAGTCAGATGGAAGTTGCTAATGTGAGTTGGGTGGTACAACCAAGGGGTGCTAGAAAACTAGATGTAGGTTTTGTTACCAAAGAAGGGGGTAAGAGTGATTTTGGAGGGCTGAGTTTGTTTGGATATGAAGATTGTATAGGAATGGTCTTGGCAAGGCCAGAGGAGTATTGGGAGGTGCGTGATGGCCTGGGAAAAAATAGACATTTGACGGAGCTAATGGCTCAAGGAGCTGAAGTGGCGGTGTTGACGGTTGATGATTTTTTGGCTTGGGGAGAGTTTTACCAAGAGGTTGATAAAATGGGTCTTTTGGATCGAGTGGGAAAAAAGGCCTTAGACTTTAGTGGACTGAGAAGATTATCTGAGAAAGAGTCTGAGGGTTTGTGGGGAGCTCTGGAGACACTTTGGAAGGAGAACGAAGATTGGTTTAAGAGCGTAGGGGTGGAGGGGTTTGAGCTTAATAAGGGTGGTTGGGATGTGGCTTTTGTGGGTAAAGACGGGGGATTGGTGGGGGTACCGATTTGCCATTTGAGAACTGGACAGGTAGAAAATGGGGTTTTGGTGGAGAGAGTGTTGTCTAAGTTGGTATGTAGCCCGGGTCTGGTGGTGCGTCGAGCGGGAGAGAACAAAAGAGAGGCGTACGAGCGAACGAAACGAATGGGAACTTATTATAAGGGTAGACGAGGTGATTTTGAGGTGACTGAAGGTTATGAGGACTTGGAGGTGATGCCACCGATGATTACTGACGGGCAGATTAGTTTGTGGCAGAAACTGGGGTTTAGAGGATCGTTGCAGTCGGTCTTGGATGGGACAAGGTTGACAGCAGAGGAAGTAATTAGATTTTTATTTTTAGGTGAAAGTAATGTAAATCCTGGAGAGTTGGCTAGAATGGGTTTCAGTTTGCCTAGTGGCGGAGGAGAGTTCCCAGGCATTGATGTGATATTTTACAAGCGGGGAGAGAGGGGAACAAGGCGGGTTGAGGCGGTGGATGGATTTATGGGGCTAGACTTGCAAAAAAGAAAACTAGAAAAGGAAGGGGTGTTGGGACTATCTAATGTGAAGGCGATTACGATTTTGCCAGATAACTGGTCGGCCAAGAAAATGCGAGATTATACTAAGATTATAAGAACCGATTTTAACTATCGGAACTTGGGGCCAGATGGTCATATTTTATATTTAACCAGGAGTCTGTTTGGTAGGTGGAAGGCGGTAGGAAGCGCATTTTTGGTAGAGAATGGAGATGTTGATAATTTTGGCTCGTTAAGACAAAGGGTTGAGTATGGTCACGGGGCAACGAATTTGGAGCGAGTGGAACTAAGGATGCCACGATTAAAACCGCAGATTGGTGGAGTGCAGATGTTTGTAGAAGAGGTGGGTAAAGGGCAGAGAGTTAGGCACGGAATCGATTTTGGTACGGCTTTTACTGGAGTGCCTGAGTCCTTGATGGAGCTGACGGCACGAGAGAAAACGGCTTTGGGAATTAGACGAAGTTTAGAAACGGGTGAGTTGCCGATGGTTTCAGGGTTGTATTACTGGCGGTATTTGTTGCAATCGGCTAAGGAGTTTCATGAGATGGATTACACTGGGAGTGAAAATCCGGTAGCTAGTTTTTTACGTTCGGAGTTGGTGGCTCAGGTGCCTTTTGACGAGGCAGTTAAATATTTGGGACGAGGTAGAGCGAGAAAGATTTACAGGTTGGGTAAGGAGGATGTGAAAGAGTGGTATGGAGATGGGGAAGTAGAGACATCTAACTTGATTTGGACTCATGGCCATATTGACCACTGTGGTAAGGCGCCGTTTATTAGGCCAGAAACAGATTTTTATGGTTCGGCTGAGACGATGACTATAGCTGGTTGGTTGACGAGTAAGGGGGCTACTTGGCGAGACAAACCTGAATATGTGAGTAATATATTAAATTATCGGCCGGGTAGGCCGTATGAGAGAGAATATAGAAAGTTAATACCAGTCTATTGGAATGACCAACGAATTCCTTTGAGTGATAATTTGTCGTTTGGTTTGCACTTGGTAAATCATAGTATGGGCGGGGCGACATCGGTAGGAGTTTGGGAAAGGACTGGGCAGCCCCTGATGATGTATACAGGAGACTTGAAGATGGGGAATAGAACCGAGGAGATGATGCAGGCTTGGGCTGGAGAGTTTCCGTTTCTTGTGGTAGAGACAACTAATATGTGGGGTAGTTTTAAGCCGTCGATAGGTTTGACGGAAGATGATGTGAAGCTAACTTTGGAGAAGATTATTGGCGGTAAGGCTGCCAGAGATATAGTTGTAGTGGTGGCACCGCCAAACCATATGGAACGATTAGAGTCAATTTTGGAAGTAGCGGCATCGACTGGTAGGCAGGTGGCAGTAGGAGTAAAGCAGGCGGAATTGATTGATAGGTTGAGGACGGCTAAAGGAGATGTAATACCCTTGCAGGTCGATGGATTTGATAATCTATATCCGGAGATTGGTGAAGAGGTGGCTTTGTGGTGGCCGCCGCGGACGACGTCTAAGTCTTATCAAAAAGAACTTTTTAGACGGGCAAGTAATGGGAGTTTAGGAATTTTAGATGGGAGAAGGTTATCGAGACAAAGAGAGAAGTGGATTGTGGTAGTTGATCCATTTGTTAAATTTATTGATGAGTTTGGAGGGGTGTATATCGAAGGTTTTACGGGTGTACATGCAACTTATTATCCCTATCAGGACCATGCTAAGGGTTTGTTGTCCGTAAATCAGGCATGGGTGAGAAGTTTGGTAGAGCAAGGAAAAAGGGGAAGATATGCGATGGATTTTAGACAGTCGGGTGCTCGGGGAAGAAGAATTATTATGTGGCCAAATTATAGTGTAGAGGGAGTAAATAAGCCGATACTACATGCTGGTGGGCATTTGACTTTTGAGGAGATGGTGGTGATGCTGGATGTCTTATTGGGAAGATCGCACAAAGGGAAAAGGGTGTTACCAATACATGGGGAGTATCCAGAAAGGTGGGCAAGGGCAATGGCTAAGCGGATAGGGTCGAGGTACTTAAAGATAATTGAGAGGGTGGCACCTTATGATCCAGGAGATCCTCTGAATAAGCCTGGTTTCTTGACGAACCTAATGTAGGAACTATTTTAGTTCGACCTTGACGCCGGCGTCTTCTAGTTTTTTTTTGGTTGCTTCTGCCTCTTCTTTTTTGACTTTTTCTAGTAAGGTGACTGGAGCTTTTTCTACTAGTTCTTTGGCTTCTACTAGACCTAAGTCTGGTTTGATTTCGCGAACAATTTTGATGGCGGCGATTTTGTTGTCACCGGCTGAGGTTATTACTACGTCAAATTCTGTTTTTTCTTCTGCGGTGGCCTCGGCTGAGCCCCCTTCGCTAGGAGCTACGGCGGCCAAAGCTGGAGCGGCGGAAACGCCAAATTTTTCTTCTAGGGCTTTAACCAGTTCAGACACTTCTAGAACGGATAGTTTGGAGATTTCTTCGATTAGTTTTTCTTGATTTTTTTTGTCTGCCATTTAATTTCACCCCCTGTCAACGACATTTTGTAATAGATATGCTAGGTTTTGCATTGGAGCGGTAAGAACTCTGACCAGGCTTTGAGCTGGGGCGTTTAGTTGGCTTAAAAGTTGGGCGTAGAGCTGGTCTTTGCTTGGTAGCTTGGATAGTTTTTGGATTTCTTCCGTGGTAAGAATTCTGTCTTGTTGTGGGGAAAGGGATAGGCCTATTTTAATGGTGAAGGTGGGGTGGTCTTTGGTGAAATCTGTAAGGGTTTTGCTGGCGGAGACTACGTCTTGGGCATAGACTGTAGCAGTGGGGCCAGACAGAGCTTCTTTGATGTCATTGGGTAAGTTTTGTGGTCTGTCTTGTAGGGCTAGGTTGACAAGGGTGTTTTTGGTGACTGAGAAGGAGTTATCGTTTTCTGATAGGGTTTTTCTTAAGGCTTGTTGGTCGGCTACGGAAATGCCGGTGTAGTTTACAAAAATAAGACTAGAAATAGTTTCTAGTTTGTCCTTGATTTTATTTAGTTGGTCTTGGTTGCGTTGTGATGGCATGGGTTCCTGGCCAGGGCTTAGGTTTTGCCTGGTGTCTTTGGTAACTGGAGGAGATTATATCAGGTTTTGGGGGTTGCACAAGGGGGAGGATTGGGTGTAAACTATGGGTTCTTGTACGTTGACAGACTCACTCAATCGTCATTCTGGTAAGTGAAACGCATCCAGAATCGATTCTGGACAAGCCAGAATGACGAAATTAGAAAAAAGGAGAAAAAGGGACCGATTTTTACATCGGGCAATGTCGGCACTGGGACGGCCTATGGGCGTATATTTTTTTACGCCTGCAGGCTTTTTTTATGGAAATGGAGTTTAACAAAGGTGAGACCTTTGTTAATGTCAAGGGTCGGACCCTTGACATAAAAAGTCTTCATGTTTTTTGATATGATAAGAGTATAAAACGAATAGATGAGGGTAAAACCAAACAGTTGGTTAAAATGTGTTATGAATAACATAAATAGGTAGTTGGGAGTTTGACTATCTCTTTTGGTGCAACGATCGTTGACTTGTGGGGGATGGTGGGGGGGTGGTTAGAGTTGAGGTTAATCGGCCGTTGGAAAGTGAAGGAACGGGGTGGGTGGCTGTTACAACTCATGAAAAAATGGATGAACGTTGGGAGTTGCTTAAAGATGAGACCAGAATTTGGTTTTCGGTGGAAGATTGTAAGTTGACGGGTATGTTGACGGTGTTGGCAAGAGATGGTTTTAAAGAGATGGTGGATAAGCCTGCAGAGATAGGGGATTTGGTGAAGGATTTGTTGACGGTTGGGGCGGTGAATTGGGATGATTGGTTGTGTATAAATTAGATAGTGGTTAGGTGGAGGTGGGCTTCGATGTAGTCTATACGGCGACTGAGGTTTTGGTATTCTTGATTGGAGGAGCCTTCTATGGTAATTAAGAACTTGCGAATGGAGCCAATCTTGCTTTTGAGCTCGATTTTTAGGCTTTTGAGGTCTTTTTTGTTAACCATGGTTTTTTCTATTTTGGAGATTTTTTGGTTTATTTCGTCAAATTGTTTAGCTAGAACTTTATTATTGAATTGCATAAGGGTGTTCCAGATGTCATCCTTTACTACGTCGTTATGGAATTGGGCTAAGGAGTCTCGAATATCTTTTTTTACTACGTCGTTATGGAATTGGGCTAAGGAGTCTCGAATATCTTTTTTTACTACGTCGTTATGGAATTGGGCTAAGGAGTCTCGAATATCT
>JAHJQJ010000083.1 GCA_018819325.1 Patescibacteria group bacterium | reverse complement strand
GCTCGAAAACAAAAGAGATTCTTTCATCTTTGTTTGGAACCTGGGACACCAAAGACCTAAACCCTCTAAAAGAATGCAGAGAACTTCTCACTAATCCAAATTACGCTATCTAAACCCATTCAGGAAGCGTGAACTCTTACACGTCAACGAACCGGAACTTGAAGGACAATTAAGGCAAATTGTTCGTGATTGCGGCTTGCACGAAGCTTGGGAACCATATTTTGAAAAATGGATTGTTAAAGCAGAAGAAAAAGACAAACTTGAAAGCGAAAAAGGGATCAAACAACTTGATTCTCAAGTCCAAGAAACCGAAGTGAAACTCAACCGGCTTCTTGACGGCTATCTCGATCAAGTTATTGAGCCAGAGATTTACAAACAAAAGAAAAATGAATTGTTTGACGAAAAACTAAAGTTAGAGGAGAAAAAATCGCGAATTTCTAAAAACGGAACTGTTTGGCTCGAACCTATGAGAGAATTCTTAAATTGCGCCTTACAGGCGCAAAAAATCGCGCGCGCAAAAAATAATTGCCATGATTTATCAATCATGGCAAAAAAAGTCGGCTCGAACTTCTTTTTAATGAATCGGCGGCTCTCGACGAATTTGGATTTTCCCTTTGCGGCGCTGTCTGCGGAGGGGGGCGCAGCCAGCGCTGCCCCTACCGATTCTTCGATTTCACTTTTGGTGACCCCATAGAGAATCGAACTCTAATTATCAGATTGAGAACCTGATGTCCTAACCGTTAGACGATGGGGCCATGTAAGGCTGATTTTACATTCAAATCTATTGACAATCAACTAAAATTAGCATAGAATACCAATTCACGGTAGGAAATCTGCCCGGTTTTCTAATAATAATAATAACTAAGGAAAGTGTTCTGCCTTAAGAATTAAAAAGCTTAATGAAGGATAAAAATGGCAAAAATAATAAAACATGACAATAAACAACAATAAAGTCCAGCTAACCCCAGAAGGGTTCAACGAGCTCAAAAATGAACTCAAGACCCTAAGGGAAAAGGTATTGCCTAAGGCAATTAATCGTATTTCTGTGGCTAGAACCCTGGGTGACTTATCAGAAAACTACGAATACCAATCTGCCAAAGAAGACCACTTGACTCTAGTTGGCAGAATAGAAGATGTAACAGACATCCTAAACCGTTGTCAGATAATCAAAAAAAGTACCAGTAACTCTACCATTAACATCGGTCATCAAGTAGATGTTACCATCAACGACTCCGACCACACCTTTACCATCGTGGGCGAGTGGGAAGCAGACCCTCAAGTTAAGAAAATCAGCCATAAATCACCCCTGGGCTTAGCCCTGATTGGTAAAAAAGTAGGAGACAAGGCAGAAGTAGAAGCCCCAGCTGGCACAATTGTCTACACCATCAAAGCCATCAAATAAGCTACAATATTGGTCATGAGTCGGCTACAAGACACCAAAGACCAAAGACTAGAAAAAATAGAAAAGCTAAGAAAACTTGGAGTTAACCCCTTTGCCCACAAATTTGACAAGAAACACTTAATCTCCAAAAGTCGTGAGCTTTTAGGAACAAGCACTCAAACTGCTGGCAGAGTTATGTCTGTCCGTGGACATGGAGCTCTGATATTCATGGACTTGGTAGACGAAACCGGAAAAATTCAACTAATTCTGCGTCAAGACAATTTAAATAAGAAGGATGGCGAAATAATTTCCCTTATAGATATTGGAGATATAGTTGGGGTATCAGGTAAGGTAATCGAGTCTAAAACAGAGGAAATTAGTATAGATGTAAACAGTTTCACCTTGCTCACCAAGTCACTTAGACCTTTACCCAGTCAGTGGCATGGGTTAAAAGATATCGAAGAACGCTATCGTCAGAGATACGTTGACCTGCTTATAAATCCAGACGTCAGAAAGGTCTTCGATACCCGCACCAGGCTCCTTTCATATTTCAGAAAATACTTAGACAACCACGGTTTTAGCGAAGTGGAAACACCCATTCTCCAGCCAATCTATGGTGGTGCTACCGCCAAACCCTTTACTACCTTTCACAATGCCTTAAAAGCCAATTTCTATCTTCGTATTGCCAATGAACTTTATCTAAAACGGCTCATTGTGGGTGGTTACGAAAAGGTCTACGAGGTGTCCAAAGACTTCAGAAACGAAGGTATAGATCGCCAGCACAACCCAGAATTTACCCAAATAGAGTTTTACTGGGCTTACGCAGACTACAATGACCTAATGGATCTTTCAGAAGACATGTTAAGTAAAGCAGTCAAAGAAGTTGCCGGTAGTTACCAAATAATCTACCAAGGACGAAAAATAAACTTCAAACCCCCTTGGAAAAGAATCACCTTCCGTAGAATAGTTCTAAAAGATACAAACATAGACATCGACAAAGTTGTTACAGAAACAGATTTACTTAAAACCATCAAGGAAAAGAAAATAAAAATCGATCTTAAGGGAATAACCGGCTATGCTAATGTCCTAGATGAACTCTACAAAACCTACTCTCGCCCCAAAATCAAAGGCCCCGTTTTCCTAATTGATCACCCATACGAAGCCAAACCCCTAGCCAAAAGAAAACCAGACGAACCAAGCAAGGTCGCCAGTGTCGCCTTGCTCATATCAGGTTTTGAAGTTTTCAATGCTTACTCAGAGCTAAATAATCCAGTTGACCAAAAGGCACGTTGGGAAGAAGAAAAAAAATTAGCCGATGCAGGCTTCGAGGAAGCCCAAATGATGGACGAGGACTACATTCGAGCCCTGGAATACGGCATGCCCCCAACAGCTGGTTGGGGAATGGGCATAGATCGTTTCACTGCCATTATCACTGACAGTGATAACCTAAAAGATACCATCATTTTCCCCACACTTAAACCAAAAAAATAATCATGACTCGAGATCAAGCGTTAGAACTAGTAGAAAACTGGACTAAGAACAAAAACTTGGTAAAACACATGCTGGCAGTAGAGGTTCAAATGCGGGCCTTGGCTAAATACTTTAAAGAAGACGAGGACTTGTGGGGGTTGGTGGGTTTACTTCACGACGCCGACTACGAAATGTTTGCCAAGGAACCAGAGAAACACCCCAGCAAAATTTTTGAAGAACTTGGGAATATAAATGCAGACAAAAAAATTATTCAGGCTATTAAAGCTCACGCTTGGGGCTGGCAAAAAAATGCCCCAGAACCAGTCTCCAAACTAGACTGGGCCTTATATTGCTCCGATGATTTATCTGGCCTTATTATTGCCTGTGCTTTGGTTAAACCAGACAAGAAACTAGCCAGTGTTTCCGTAGACTCAGTCTTAAAAAAATGGAAGCAAAAAGCCTTTGCTACCGGCGCTCACCGTGAACCAGCAGAAATGTCAGAAGAAAAACTAGGCATAAAACTTCCCCAGTTTATAGAAATCTGCCTAAAAGCCCTGCAAGATATTTCCTCTAGTTTAGGTCTTTAACTAGCTCAGAGGCAAGAACAAAGCCCTTTTTCTTATAAAAAGCATCAAAGCTGAAAATAGCGTCAGCTTGGTATTCATCAGCAACTGCTGCCACGCAACAGTCAAAAATAGTATCTTTTTTGCTTACTGCATTTGAAAAATATTTACTTACGGCCTTAAAATAAATTTCTCCATTCACATTTACCACACTGGTGTCAGACTCGGTAAAAAGTTTAGCTGTTTCGCGCGCCACTATCTTACTACCTAATACTCTTTGAATTACGGTCACGGCTTCACACACAGCCGTTACGGGGTAGATAATTTTTACCCCAGCCTTCATTAGTTTTTGGACAATTTCTGTTGCTCGCGCATGGTTAGAATCTCCTTTAAAAACTTGAGCCACAATTGCATCGGCATCCACCACTATTAAAAGTCTGCCTACTTTGCTTTCCATAAATAGTTATCCATGTTTTTGGTTAAATCAGCAGGCCCTTTTAAATCATGCCTACCCCCTATGTCTTTCAATTTTAATAATAACTCAACAGAACTAGAAGTTCCTGTATCTAACCTTTTTAAGCCCGCCCTTAAAGCTTGTCGAATCAGTTCTGCTTTGCTTACCTTTTGGTTTGCGGACAAAGTGTTTATTTTTGTATTTAGGTCTTGGGGAATATATAAATATGTTCTTAGCATACATTAATAGTAACATGTTGTACAACATGTTGTCAATACTCAAAAAACACTAGTGATATACTACAGAATATGCTTGATATTAATTTTATTAGAGAAAATAAAAAAAAGGTAGAGACAGCCTGCACCAATAAGGGTCTAAACCCCAAGGTGGTTGGTAATCTACTAGAAATAGACATAAAACGCCGTCAGCTAATGGGTACTGTCCAAGTCTTACGTGCTCAAAGAAATACTCTAAACGATAAACTTAAACAAAAAAGAACTGATGATCTTTTAAAAAAAGCCGCCGAGCAAAAAAAAGCCCTACAAGACATTGAACCACAACTAAAGCAAACAGAAACAGAGTTTGGACAGCTTATGCTTCAGGTTCCTAACGTTCCACTAGACGACGTGCCAATTGGCAAGGACGAATCTGGCAATAGACAAGTTAAAACTTGGGGTGAGAAACCAAGGTTTGATTTTAAGCCCAAAAACCACATTGAACTTGGTACAAACTTAAACATGCTCGATTTGGAACGGGGATCCAAGGTAGCTGGGTTTAGAGGTTACTATCTAAAAAATGACGCTGTCTTAATGCAAAACGCCCTGATGCAGTTTGCCTTGAAAAAATTTGTAGAAAAAGGTTACACCCCAATCATCCCTCCAGTAATAACTAAACGACAGACATTTATTAATTCCGGCCACTTTCCTTGGGGCGAATCAGAAGCTTACAAGTTGGCATCAGACGAAACCGATCCAGACAATGAATACTTCCTATCCGGAACTGCCGAGGTTCCACTGGTTTCCATGTATGCTGGTGAGACCTTTAAAGAAAAGGATCTACCCATAAAAATGGTAGGCTACTCGCCCTGTTATAGAAGAGAAATAGGCAACTACGGTAAAGACACCAAAGGTTTTTACAGAGTCCACGAGTTCACTAAAATAGAACAAGTAGTAATTTGTAAGAATGATCTAAACGAATCAATAAAATGGCACGAAAAAATGCTAGAATTCTCAGAAGAAATTTTACAAGACCTAGGTTTGCATTATCAAGTTATGCTTATGTGTACTGGTGACATGGGGGAGCCACAAGCCAAAAAATATGACCTAGAAACCTGGATGCCTGGCAGAAACAGTTACGGTGAAACCGGCTCAGACTCCATCATGACCGATTTTCAAGCAAGAAGAGCCAATATCAAATACGTAACCAGTAAGGGCGAAACCAAGTTTGTTCATATGTTAAACAACACCGCCCTACCTTCAGTTAGAGCTCTTATAGCTGTTTGGGAAACATATCAACAAGAAGACGGTTCTATTAAAGTCCCCCCAGTCTTAGTGCCTTACATGGGTAAAGAAGTAATTAATGGTGAAAATAAAGTTAAATAAACTTCCCTCCCTGTTGCTATTTCTAATTAGTCTTATAGGTGTTGCTTATTTCTTGTATTTCTTTTTTTCACCCAGCTTGATTTCTCCCAAAAGTTCCCATTCACTCGACTTAACCTCAAAAATTCTCCCAAAAATATCTAAAGTTCAAAATTTAGATTACTCTAAATCAGAAACACTACCAAGCTTAAATAACATTCCGCGCTATCTCTCATATAACTCTGAAACTCAAATAGTTTACGCCGCTAAAAATCAACAAAAATCTTTCTCACCAGCCTCCTTTACCAAATTACTAACCACACAGGTTGCTCTAGATTTAGTTAATCCTGAGCAATATATAACTGCTACCGTAAACAGTGTTAACAAAGTCCCTACAATTTTAGGTTTAAAACCAGGCGAACAGTTAACGGTAAGCGATTTGGTTAGAGCCTCCGTAGCTACATCGGCCAACGACGCCGCTCAAACCTTAGCCGAGGGGGTTGCCAGCCTATATGGTGAACCTCTTACCGATTTTGTTGATTTAATGAACAAAAAAGCTCAAAACTTAAACATGACAAACAGCCGATTTACCAACCCAGACGGACTAGATGATCAAAAACAGTACTCAAATTTAGAAGACATAGCCAAACTTATCCACAACGTGCAACAAAATTATCCAGAAATACTTAAAAGTGCCGTCTCAGACAACCAAGATATAGAAAAAACCCAATTTCATGATCACTACTATCTTCCCAACTGGAACGGCTTACTTGGCGTCTACCCGGGTGTAACCGGTTTAAAAATTGCCTACACAGAAAACGCCGGTTATTCCACCATAGTTACCGCCGAAAGAGAAAGTGTGAGTGTAGTAGTTATTCTTTCTGGTGCCGACTCAATAATAGAAAGAGACATGGCCGCCGCCGCTTTGCTAAACCATGCTTTTACAGCAGAAAACGTCGTCCCCGCTAAAATAACCAGTAGTAAAATAAAAGCTCGTTACCAAGTCTGGGCCAACCTAGCCACCAAAATCCGCCAAGAGTCAAACTAACATGTCTGTAAAAGCATACTTTGCCCCAGAAGTAATCAAAACCTTCAAGTCAAAATTCAACACCAAAATCCAACTGGTTAATTTTTCTGGCCAACTAAGACTAGACATGGGAAATCTAACCCAGTCCGGTCAAGTAATAGAAAAAATCTGGGCCAAAGCCCTAAAAAAACACACTTCGGAAGTGTGTTTTTCTTCTGTCTTGATTTTGGGTTTTGGTGCTGGCTCTGTTGCCAAGGTAATAAGTAAAAAATGGCCCAAAGCCAAAATGACAGGTGTAGAAATAGACCCCGTGGTCATAAAAATAGCCAAGGAGTACTTTGGAATAGGTAAAATCCCCAACTTAAAAATAATCAACCAAGACGCAGAAAAGTTTGTTATGGATTCCCGCCTGCGCGGGAATGACAGGGAGGTGTACGATTTAATCCTGGTAGATTGCTACCAGGGCTACAGAATCCCCACTGTATTTGAAGACATAAAATTCTTAAAAACCTTAAAAAAAATTGGCCATGTAGTGCTTATAAACCGTTTATTCTGGGACAATCACAAGCAAAAAACCCTTGAATTCTTAAAAAAACTAAACAAATTCTTCACTACCACCACTTGCCGCACCCCCTCCAATCTAGTCATCTCCTTTTTTCGTCATTCTGGTAAGTGAGTCTTCGAACGCATCCAGAATCGATTCTGGATAAGCCAGAATGACAAGAACGCGTTATAATTACTACAATGTTCCAAAAACTAAAAGGCCTCTTTGACTCAAATCAAAAAGACCTAAGCAAATTCCAAGCAACCGTTGACCTTATTAACAATCTTGAATCGGGTGTGTCTAAGCTTAAGGACAGTCAACTCAAGGCAGAAATAGGCAAGTTAAAAAAAGAATTATCTCAAGGCAAGACATTAGACGATATCTTGCCTCAAGTTTACGCACTTACCCGTGAAGCCGCCAAAAGAACTACAAGTATGCGCGCCTTCGACGTTCAACTCATGGCCGCCATTGCTTTTCACCAGGGAAAAATTGCCGAGCAGAAAACAGGGGAGGGTAAAACCCTGTCCGCCATTCTTGCCATTGCCTTAAACGCCCTCACCGGCCGCGGCGTTCATCTGGTTACCGTCAACGACTATCTAGCCCAAAGAGACGCGGGTTGGATGGCCCCAGCCTTTCACCTTTTAGGTCTTTCCACCGGTGTGATCTATTCCGGCAAGGGAGACCAGCCCGCTTCTATCTACGATCCTGACTACCAAGACAAAACTCACCACGATAAAAGACTACATAACCTAAAACCTTGCTCTAGACGTGAGGCCTACAAAGCAGACATAACCTACGGCACCAATAATGAGTTTGGTTTTGACTATCTAAGAGACAACATGGCCAGAAGCTTAGAAGGCCAGGTCCAGCGTGAGCACCACTTTGCCATAGTAGACGAGGTTGACTCAATTTTAATAGACGAGGCCAGAACTCCATTAATTATTTCCGCCCCAGACTCCGAACCAACCCAAAAATACTACCAATTCTCTCAACTTATTACCTCTCTCTCAAAAGACACCGATTACGACTTAGACGAAAAACAAAGAACCGTCAATCTTACCGACCACGGTCTAAGAAAAGTAGAAAAAATTCTAAAAGTAGAAAATTTATACGAGCAAGACTACCAAACCCTGCACCACATAGAGCAAGCCTTAAAATCTAGAACCTTGTTCGCCAAAGACAAAGACTACGTGGTCAAAGATGACCAAATAATAATAGTAGACGAACACACCGGCAGGTTAATGTACGGCAGGCGTTACTCCGACGGACTTCATCAAGCTATAGAGGCAAAAGAGGGCGTAAAAATTCAGCAAGAATCAAAAACCTTAGCCACCATTTCTTTACAAAACTATTTCAGAATGTACCAAAAACTGGCTGGCATGACAGGTACCGCCGTTACCGAAAAAGTAGAGTTTAAAAAAATCTACGACCTAGACGTAGTCGTTATTCCCACCAATCAACCAGTACAAAGAACGGACAATCAAGACATTGTTTATAAAACCCAGGCAGCTAAATACTCCAAAATCGTTCAAGAAATAATAGAAAGAAATAAAAAGGGCCAACCCATTCTTATTGGTACAAAATCAATAGACCAAAACCAAATAATTACTCAATTCCTAAAAAAGAAAAGAGTAAAACATCAAGTTCTAAATGCTAAAAATCACGAAAACGAAGCAGAAATAATCTCCCAAGCCGGTAGAGTAGGTGGTGTCACCGTGGCTACTAATATAGCTGGCAGGGGAGTAGACATAGTTTTGGGTGGCGATCCGTCTGGTAGAACCAAAGCCGATTGGCAAAAAGAACACCAAAAAGTTGTAAAGCTGGGTGGTCTCCATATTATTGGCGCCGTCAGACACGAGTCCAGAAGAATAGACAACCAGTTCAGGGGCAGGTCCGGCCGTCAGGGTGACCCCGGATCGTCACGCTTTTACGTTTCACTAGGGGATGATATTATGCGTATCTTTGGTGGTGACCGTGTTTCAAGGTTAATGGATCTACTAAAAGTCCCGGAAGATCAACCCCTAGAAGCAGGTATGGTTTCCAAAGCCATAGAAACAGCCCAAGCTAAGGTAGAATCTTTCCACTTTGATCAAAGAAAAAACGTGGTCGAGTACGACGGCGTTTTAAACAAACACAGAGACATTTTCTACAAGAAACGCCAACAAATACTAGAAAAAATAAACGACTCAAGCGGTTTAAAGCAAGAGACAGATGAACTTCTTGCCCAAGAAGTAGACAACCTTCTTGTTCCCTATTTTGATAAGTTAACCAAAGATGACGCCGATCGTTTAATAAAAGAGTTCCAGCTAATCTTACCCCTACACCCTCAGTCGGCTGATCCTTTAGAAAAAAGGTTGGTAGGTCAAACCCCAAAAGAAATTAACAAATTATTCAACAACATAGTAGCCCAAGCAAGAAAAGAGCAAGAGCTGGGGTTGGGTAAAGAAACAACCAGAGAAGCAGAAAAATTCGTCCAACTAGGAACCTACGACGAGCTCTGGATGCAACACCTAGACACCCTAGACTCACTGCGGGACGGCATCGGTCTAAGAGGTTACGCTCAAAAAGACCCGGTAGTAGAGTACAAAAAAGAAGCCTACTCTTTGTTCGAATCGCTCTTAAACAAAATGGACAGTCAAATTGCCCGCCGTATCTTCCGCATCCAAGCCCGTCCCGCCACTCCACCACCAACTCCCTCTCCCGAGGTGGCCAAACCTAAAAAACTTGGTCGCAACGACCCTTGCTGGTGCGGTTCGCTCAAAAAATTCAAAACCTGCCACTACCCCCAGACCGCCTAAAACGTGAATTTGTGCCACTTTTAGTATAAATTCACGGTATATTGACATTTTAGCGTGAATATAGTAAAATAAATCCATGGCAATCACTAAAAATCTCAGACAAAACATAAACAGGCTTAAAAAAGACTATGACTCCTTGAAAAAGGGTAAAGACTCTCTTTTAGATATTTTATTTGAAACAGAGTTGTCCGAGGCTGTTTATAACTCAAACGCAATTGAGGGTTCTACCTTAACCATAGCAGAAACAGAAAAAATTTTAATGGAAATGGAAGCCTCACGTCACGTTTCTGTTATAGAGATTTTTGAAGCCAAAAACTTAGCCAGGGTTTCCGAGTATATAAAAAACAAGGTAACTGTAAAAGATATTAATAAAGATCTAATTCTGCTATTGCACAAAATGCTTATTGAAAATATCAACGAAAACATATCCGGCAGATTTAGAAAGAAAAACGAGTACGTCAGGGTAGGTATGCATATTGCACCCGCACCAGAACATATAGATAGAATGATAGAGTCGGTCCTTGTTGAGTACTCAAGCGATCACAGAAAATATTTTCTAGAAAAAATTGCCCAGTTTCATCTAGAGTTTGAAAACATCCACCCATTTATAGACGGAAACGGTCGTATTGGTCGAGTACTTATTAACTATCAGTTAACACAGCTTGGCTTTCCGCCCATAATTATTCGCGATAAAGAAAAATCTCTATACTACAAATCCTTTGGCGAATACCGAAATAGCCAAAAATCTACATCTATGGAAAAAATACTAACCCTAGCATTACTGGAATCAATGCACAAAAGAATTGCTTACCTTAAAGGTAATACCATTATAAAACTATCTCAGTACGCCAAGGCAGAAAAAGAATCCACTTCTATTTTACTCAACAAGGCCAAGCGCCAAACAATTCCAGCATTTAGAGAAAAAGGCATCTGGAAAATTTCTAAGATAAGTGCCTAACCCTTACGCATACCTTTTTTAATCTCCCTTTTAATAACCATAATTTCTCTTCTTACCACCAAGGTTGCCGGTACGGCCACCAGTAATATAAGCCCCAGCTCTGTGTCTACAAACTTAACCAACCACCCCAGTAAAGGAATTACAGCAGTCGCTTTACCAAAAATATTTTCTATAGGGATAAGTCTTCTGTCAACCGCCTCATTATTATCCCCTTGGGTAATATAATAGGTTTGATTATTTTGTTCATATAAGTTAACAATCCGGTGAGTTACAGTTTCTTTACTACCGGGGAACTCAAAAGTGATAATCTCATTAACAAGATAATTAGGATATGGCTTAGTAAGAATTAAACTATTTGCCGGAACAGCCGGACCCATGGAATTTAATTCCATCGTGTAGAACCTAACTTCACCTGGTAAGTTTTTAGCAGAGGTTACAACATCTAACATTGCTATAACTACAATCCAAACAATTAATATGGCGTGGATACTATTCTTCATTATTTGCCCAGCTACCACTGGTGACTCGGTTGGTAATAATCTCTTCATCATAGAACCCGTTTGTTTCATATGGGTCATTCTTCCAGGTCTTAAAGATAATGTCAAATTGGCATTCCTTTAAAACTAAAGCTTGGTCATTGCTACTAAGTTTCACCAGCATAATCCAGTCGTCAATCCCATTTTCGTTAATCCTGTCATCCAAAACCAAGTCATTCATCACTCCCTCGTACTTAATCTGCCAGTCTTGAAGAAGAACCAGCGTTAAAGATTGGCAAAAGTTATCATCTCCAATTGTTTTATTAGCAATTATTCGGTAATTAAAATCCATCTTCCCTGCTTTCAGTATTCTCATCGCCCTTATATCAAAACCACCAGGAACCAATGAGGTTACATTAAACAATGAAGAAATAGGCAGGTTATTACTAGTCTGGTTTTGGGTAATATCCAAAGTCGTGGCAGTAAAAGTATTGCCCGTGCTCACCTCACTGTCAGAAATATCAGCATCAGTGGCACCGCTAAAAAGCAAAATAGACATCATAAAGAAAAAAGCTATTCTTAAAGCTACCCTCCTATTCACGTTTCTTAAAAATGTTCTTTATTTCATCAGCAGCAATGATTCCACCCGGAATAATTACCAATACCAAAAGACCAATTGGTGTTCTAGAAAAAGCAATCACAAAGCCCAGCTTTGGAATTACCAAACTAACCCTACCCAAAACCTGATCTGTATTAATTTTATGTCTGTCTTTAGTATCGTTAGCGTCTCCTTTGGTAACCAATAGTGGCGTGTAGTTCGTCTTCTCAATCTCAATAACTCTGTGGGTAACCGTTCTGCCGTCATTGTCTCTAAAAGTAACCACGTCATTTTGGTGGTACTGCCTTGCCTTGGTGGTTATTACTACGTCACCAATCATAATCGAAGGCTCCATAGACCCCGACTGAACCAAAAAAGAGCGATATCCCTGCAATAAATTCAAGTTAGACAGTAAAGTCATTCCTAATATAACCACAAAGGAACCAATAAGGATCCAAGAAAATATTCCAACAATAATATTTAGTGTTTTTTTCATATTTAATTTCTCACTCAACAGGGGACATATTAATGGTCCCCTGTTGGCAAGAAAGGTTCTAGTCGATTATCTGTACTAGATCAAAACCAACATCAAATGTGATGCTGTCACTTTGGATCTCGTTACCATAATCATTTTCACCAGTAGACCAGTCCAACATTACTTGGACACTGCTGTTTGCAGGGATAGTCATCGCTGGCAAAGCCGTCCATGTATTACCAATCACGGCCTGGTTTGCGCTTGCTAAGGTAGACGAAGCTTTTTCTACTCCATCAAGGTAAGCGTGAATCGTAACCACACCACCCAAGTCACCTTCTCCTACTCCTGGGTCTAGACAAGTTACGTCAACTAATGCTTCAGGCTCATTACAGCCATTTTCATAGTTTAAAACGTTGTCTAACTTAAAGTAAAGGCGTCCAGGTAAAGATCCAGTATTGTTAACCGTCCAAACCTTGGAACCATCTATATCGCCTGTATCCCCTATGTTTTCAATAACAAAGGGCTCAACGTTTGAGCCATTAGCTCCTCCAACGTCCAGGTCTAAAGTACCAACAGTAAATGTACTGCCGGTGCTGGTCTCAGTATCGGTGAAGAAGGCACGGGTAACGGCAAATGTTCCTCCAATTACTGCTATTAAAACTAAAACTCCTAGTGCTATTCTTTTTTCATTCATTCTTTCTCACCCCCTTTCCTTTATGTATTATTCAAAAATAATAAATTTGAAATAGGCAAAGTGGGTTGGGCAGTTATTTTGTTCATTAGCAGTAAATATACATTAAATATATAATAAACTCATATTTAATATATAACTACATCAAAACATACAACAACTACCTTTGTCAAGCCAAGCCGTAAAACAGATACCTAATCTTCTAAATACTCTTTGTTTTTCTCCATGTCATTTTCTATTAAGCCCCTAATAAACACAGATCTAGGAATTCGTCTTTTACCGGAAATCCAATCTAAATATGAAAGCAGTTGGGGGGTAATAAAAAAGTTAAAACGAACATCAACCATATCTAATGCAGTCTTAATCGCTTTTTCTAACTGCCTTTTTAGGTTTTTACTGTCGTAGCGAACAATTTGCAACTTTTCATTAGGTATAGAATTAAGCAGGTGGTACCGTCTGCTTTTAAAATGAATAGCAATCACCGGCTTGTTAAGCTCAAGCGCCAAAGAAATCTCATATCCAACCGATAAACTAGGGTTTGAGATATCCACAATAGCAATCTCTACTGATTTTAGTGTTCTATATAGTTGTCTATATATCTTGACCGATTCTTTTTTGTTGTAATTCTTTTTCTCTAGACTTTTTTTAATTGCCTGACCAGCCAAAACTTTATGCCCCAAACCTTCTAATGTTTTTTCAATTAGTTGGTATCTTTTATCAAACGACACGCCTCCTTTCAGCGGGGCAGTAAAATATATTTTCATAACGGGCAGTTATTACTTAAGTAAGTTGTTAATACATATTAACTATACATTAAATAATAAACAAGCAACTACCAAAAAATCGCCTGCTTGACAAGCCTCCAATTCAGATATACCATAATATTATGAAGAAACTGAATTCACATCAAGTAAAAAACCGCCTAATTTCACTTAATCTAAAAATCTTTACTACTGATGATCTAAAAGCCATGTTTAACACTACCCAAAGAGCCACTCAAGCCTTTTTGTCTTACAACGTCAAAAAAGGTGTTTTTGTCCGCCTTAAAGCGGGCATTTATGCTCTAAAAGACAACTCACCATCAGAGTTTTCCATTGCCAACCACCTCTATTCTCCTTCCTATATTTCCTTAGACTCAGCTCTTTCTTACTATCAATTAATACCAGAAACAATTTACGCCATTTCTTCGGTCACTACTAAAGCCACCAGAGAGTTCAAAGTTGGCAACTTACTTTTCGATTATCGCCGTATCAAAAAGTCAGCTTATACTGGCTATGTTCCCAAAGTTATCGCCCAAGAAACTATTTTCATTGCTACTCCAGAAAAAGCAGTGGCCGACTTTCTTTACTATGTCTTTCTGGGCAAAAGAAATTACAACGATCGATTAAAAACAAAGACTCTTGACTTCGTTCAGCTTAAAAAATACTTAAAATTATTTCTTAAACCAAAACTGATTTCCTTTGCCAGTCAACTATTAAATCACCGCTTATGATAGACGAAAATTTTTTAAAAAACCATGCCACCAAATCAGAAACAAGCCTAAGCAATATATTAAGAGAGTATGTTCAGCACCTTTTTCTAAAGAGTTTTTATAGCCAAGAAAATAGCCAAAACTTTTTATTTAAAGGCGGCACAGCTTTAAGATTAGCGTTTGGATCTCCAAGGTTTTCTGAGGATTTAGATTTTTCAGGGGAAAAAAATTCCAATACTTACGAAAAAATTCTAGAGACGGTTTTAATAGAATTATCCACCCAAGGAATAGGGGTCGATTTAAAAGAATCAAAACTAACTTCTGGCGGGCATCTAGCGGTTATAGAAGTTGAATTATTTAACCAGAAAATTGAAATTCAAAACCAGATTTCTTTTAGACCTCAAGATAAACTTATCAAAGAAAACGTTCTGATAGCCTCAAACATCTTTCCAAGTTATAGTATTTACTTGCTAGACAGAAAACTACTAATAGCAGAAAAAGTCGCCGCCCTGCTTGACCGATCTAAGGTTAGAGATTTTTTTGACCTCTATTTTATCCTTCGAAAAGATGACTTTCGACCATTGTTAAAGATTGACAACCAGCAAAGAAAAAAAATTCTAGAGCTAACGACTAAATTATCAAAAGACAAGTTAGCCTTTGAGTTAAAAAGATTTTTACCAAAAAGTTTTTGGCAAATTATCAAGGATCTCCCCACTGCCCTAAAAAAAGAACTGGCAGGAGTTTAAATATCTGCCCACCACTCAAAAAGGGGACTGTCCTTTCTGTACTTAGAGGACTCTCCTCTAGCCCTTTACAGAAAGGCCAACGTGGGAACATTTGAGTCAGATTGACTTTTCAGATACTATCGTATACTATTGAATATAGTTAATTATATTCAATTCCTATGTCCAAAAATCAACTCAATCAGCGCATCAAACTAACTCAAAGTATCTTGGCTTCAATCGGTAAAATCGATGAATTTAAGGGGCTCTGGCAAGGAGGAATTAAATTAAGTCCTCAAATTTTGGGGCGTCTTAAGCAATGGGTCATTATTACCTCAACTGGCGCCAGTACCCGTATTGAAGGTGCGCAAATGACAGATGAAGAAATTGCCCGTTTTTTACGCGGTCTGAAAGTCAAAGCTCCAAAGAGTCGAGACGAACAAGGGGTAGCGGGCTATGCTAATTTAATTGGCAGGATTTTTGACAATTGGCGCACACTTAAATTATCCGAAAATTGGATTCTACAATTTCACAGTATCCTCTTGCAT
This sequence comes from Patescibacteria group bacterium, assembly GCA_018819325.1. Lineage (GTDB taxonomy): Bacteria > Patescibacteriota > Microgenomatia > UBA1400 > MFAQ01 > JAHITH01. Next base: position 50,017 of record JAHJQJ010000083.1, on the reverse strand, counting down.
TTCTCCAAAAAAGACCAAATCCATAAGGGGAAATATAAATCCGGATCCAATACGGTAGTTATGTTTAACAAACAGGGTGAACAGGTAATCTTATTTAAACCTACGGCTCCCTATCTCGTAAAACCAGAAATGGAAACCATTCTTAACTGGACAAATAAACAACTAAAAACAGGAGAGGTTCATCCACTCTTAGTTGTTGCAAATTTTATTTTTGAGTTTTTGGCAATCCACCCCTTCAAAGATGGCAATGGCCGAATGAGTCGCGCCCTAACCAATCTCTTACTTCTTAAAATCGGCTACGAATACATCCCCTATGTTTCTTTAGACGAAATTATTGAAGAAACAAAAACAGATTATTATCTGGCGTTGCGAGCCACTCAAAAAAATCATAAAACCAACCATCAGGATATTACCCCGTGGGTTAAGTATTTTCTTGAAGCTCTTCTTGTGCAGGCAAACAGAGCCCGAAAAATTATAGAAGAAGATCAGCCAGAAAAACTTTTGTCCAAGAAACAACTAGAAGTTTATCATTTGTTCTCTAAAGGCAAAACATTAAGCGTAGCCGATATTAACACCTTACTTAGGGGTAAAATGCCACAACCAACCATTAAACAAGCCTTATCCAGGCTGGTAAAATGCCAATTACTAGAAAGAATTGGTCAGGCCAGAAGCAGTAGGTATAGAAAAATTTAGTCGGGAAGAAAGACCATTATTAAATCATGACCCGAACTCTACCCAAACAACCAAAAAAACAAATTACAATTTTTGAGGGTAACAAAATCCGTCGCCTATGGGATGAAAAACAAGAAAAATGGCACTTTTCGGTTATTGATATTATAGCTATTCTTATTGAACAGCCCGATTTTAAAAAGGCACAAAGCTACTGGACAACGCTTAAAAGTCGTTTAAAACAAGAGGGAAATGAGTCTGTCACAAAATGTGACAAACTGAAATTGCAGTCTGCCGATGGAAAGTATTATAAAACCGACGTTGCGGATGTGGAAACAATTTTGCGCCTTATTCAATCGGTTCCCAGCCCCAAGGCCGAGCCAGTTAAACTTTGGTTGGCTCGCGTTGGCTATGAAAGAATAGAAGAAATAAACGACCCAGGAAAAGCGCTTAATCGTAGCCGTGATTATTGGCAAAGAATGGGACGGAGCGCAAAATGGATTCAGCAAAGAATGATGGGGCAGGAAATCAGAAACAAGCTAACAGATTATTGGAGTGAACACGAAGTCACAAAAGAAAAAGAATTTGCACTACTTACCAACATTATTCATAAAGAATGGACGGATTTAACCACCCGTCAGCACAAAAATCTAAAGAAAATAAAACAGGAAAATTTGCGGGATCATATGTCTGAAGCAGAATTGTTGTTTACAACCTTGGCAGAACTTTCAACTGCAAATATAGCTAAGAAGGAACAAGCCAGAGGTTTTAGAAAAAATGTCCCTCCAGCTAAAAAGGGCGGCGCCGTGGCTAAAAGAGCACGCAGAGATTATGAATTACAGACGGGGCAAAAAGTTGTTACCAGAGAAAATATTTTGCCAACACACAAGAAAAAGGCATCTGGAAAATTGCTAAAGTAAAGTAAATGTCTAACCTACCACTTCACAGAAAGGACAGTCCTTTCGTGCCTGCCATCACTCTTGACTTTAGAGTAAAAATAGAGTTAAAATTAGAGTAATAACTAGAGTTATATTAGAGCAAAAATCAATGTTCACCAAGACCAATAAATACCTTTCACAGCTTCAATTCCACCCTGGCAAGATTCCTTTTTCCAACAAAGAAATTCAAGATTTAGATCAAGAGCTATCCTTGTACGAAAAAAAGTTTCTCAACCCAGATATAGAAGCAAACTTGATTTCCAAAAACGAACTATTTGCCTCTTTTGCTATCTCCAAGGCAGAAGACTCTAACCTAACCTTAGTACAGGCCCAAAATATTTATAAATTTATCAAAGACAACCGGCAGTGGAACTTAATTGAGCAAAAAATCAACAACCAAGAGGAGCTTACTCAAACAGACTATGAAAAGCTAGAGTACTTCAATATCATTAAAACTTTCCGCAACCTAAATCAAAAACCATTTAAGTTGGCAGACTTAAGCGTAGATTTATTAAAAGACATCCATGCCCAGTTAACAGCCGGAATGGACATATTCAAAGAACATATTTTTCAATTTGAGGTATACAACTCTGGGCATCTAAGAAAAAACGACAACATCAAAGTTGGCGATTACCAACCTTCGCCTGCCAAAGATCTCAATAGAAACATAACAGACTTCATTAACTGGTTAAAAAACAACTTTACCATCACCAACGTCGCTATATTTCACAACGCTCTGTATGCTCTCCACCCCTTTTGCAACGGCAACAAACGCTTGTGCAGAGTAACAGAACACATTCTGTACAGACTTCTTAACTTAAACAGTAAAAACACATACAGTACCTCATATTACTACCATCAGTTCAAACCCAAGTACTACAAAAGGTTAATCTCTTCTCTTCTGCAAAAAGACCTAACCATTTTTTCTAGCTTCATAATAGAAGCATTAGCCATGTCGATCTTAGGGGTCTACAAAACAAGCATCGAGTTCCAGCGTATGCAGTTTCTAGAGAAAAACACAAGTGACAGTAGGCAAAAGAAAATATTAAAACCCTTGGTTAAAGAAAAAAGCTTGACCTATACTAATTTACACAAAAGAATCAAACGCAAAATGGCAGAGCAGTCATTTAATAACCAGCTGCAAAAGGGGGTCAGCCAGGGCTGGGTTCAAAAAAGAAAACAAGGTAAATCTGTTTTTTATAGCTTAAATCTTGATCTGGCAGAAGAAGACCTTTATCTTAAAAGAGCCAAGTTTGTTGAGTCTAAATTAGGTGTCCTGCCTGTTGGATACAAACCAGAACCCTTCCTGTAATTTACAGAAAGGTCCGTCCTTTCTGTAACTTCCCCCCCTCTGTCATCCCGCACTTGCCGTGCCCGCCTTTGGCTGGGATGCGGGACCCATACAATTCCCCCCTCTGTCATTCCCGCGAAAGTGGGATCACTCGAATAAGATTGACATCACAGGTTTACATGATATAATAAAGTTGTTATTTAAAATAACATGTAATTTTAAGATTTATGTACCAAAGACTGCAGCAATTTAAAGGTTTAGGGTCGGAAAGTTGTTTTCTGTGGGGACCGCGTCAAAGCGGAAAAAGCACTTTATTAAAAAACCTCTTTCCCGATTCGCCATATTACGATTTACTTTTGTCCAATGAATTCGAGCGATTGAATCGTCGGCCGTCATTACTTAGAGAAGAACTGCTGGCAAATTATCCCACCCATCCGGTCATTATTGATGAAGTGCAAAAGATCCCCTCGCTTCTTGATGAAATCCAGTGGCTGATTGTCAACCAAAAAATTCAGTTTATCCTCTGCGATTCCAGCGCCCGTAAACTTAAACGTGGCGGCGGAAATCTTTTGGGCGGACGGGCTTTACGATACGAACTTTTCCCTTTGGTTTCAGCAGAAATTCCCCAGTTTAATCTTCTGCGGGCATTAAATCACGGCCTTTTGCCACGGCATTATCAGGCTGACCAAGTGGAACTTTTGGGCCGCTCTTATGTGGGGGATTATTTAAAAGAAGAAATCGCCGCCGAAGCCTTAACCAGAAACGTTCCGGCCTTTGCCAAGTTTCTTGAAGCCGCGTCATTTTCCAACGGAGAGGTGGTAAATTTCGTTAATATTGCCAGGGAATGCGGCGTAAGTAGCCCCACAGTTAGAGAATATTTTCAGATTTTAGAAGATACCTTACTGGCACGTTTTGTCCCAGCATTCCAAAAAAAACCAAAACGGCGGATTGTTGTCACGCCAAAGTTTTATTTCTTTGATCTTGGTGTCGCTAACACGCTTCTTAAACGGGGAACCATTGCCGCCGGCAGTGAGATTTTTGGCCGGGCATTTGAACAGTTTATTTGGCAAGAAATCAGCGCCCATAGTCATTATTCTGGCTTGGCGTACCCAATTTCTTATTGGAGAACAACATCTGGGTTAGAGGTAGACTTTATTCTTGGCGATGGGGAAATTGCTCTAGAAGTAAAAGGTGTCCCAGAAGTCCACACGCAACATTTGCGGGGTTTAAACGCTTTTTGTGAAGAATATAAACCCAAACAGGCCATCGTTGTCTCGTTAGACACTAAACCACGGAAAGTTGGCGACATCACCATTATGCCCTGGAAAACATTCCTTGAGAATTTATGGGCCAGTTCAATTATTAGTTAACAGTTGATCGCAGGTGAGTTTTTAAGCGGACTAGTTTGAAAAATATGTCAAAACAATCATACAAAGAGCCAGTATTTTTATTTACGTCTTGTTCGCTGAGGCATGCGGCTTGGGCAGGGTGGCATTCTGCGCTTGGCGATAAAGAAAATTCTGAAAAATTTGTTCATTATGCTTATGCTGAATGGGGGAAGGAGATTGCGGCGGGGAGGCGGTTTAATTTTGCCGATAGATTTAACAATGAGATATATCAAAAAATTGATTTCAAAAAATTAAAAGAACTTACAGACAAATATTTAAAAGACATCAACCGAGAAATTAAAAAAGCCAAAAAATAACGGTTGTTCAACCCATTGCAACACTGCCCTCCGCCCCAAGGGACAGTCCTTTCTGTGGTGGAAAGGTTTCTCATCGGAACTGTCCTCGACTCCGGTCGTGACTGTTCAGATGTGTAACCTCTCTTCTTGAAGGTAAAAGAGGGTGATTTTTTTATTTCTGATTGGCTTCGGAACAGAAACACCGTTGAATTTTTGGGAATATGGGAAAGACTTAACAATCCAAATTTTAATTATGGCGAATTTGCCATAATTAAAAGTCAGGCTGTCCTTTTTGTAATTCCAAACCGCTTAATCTATTTAAGTCTTGCTATATGGTAGAATCTGGCTATGAATGATAGAAAAAGCCGATTTGGTAACAGAGATGAGAAAGGTTAAACACTCATTTGATAAAGGTATTCTTGCGGTAGAAGGCCTAGATTTTTAACCTATCCACAGAAAGGTCCGTCCTTTCTGTGCCTGGTACTTCTTCCCACTCCTACTCTTTCATTTTTTCAAAATCGCCATCTTCCGCCAAAAAGAAATCAGACGGATAATTTACAAAAATGAGTGGTGGTTTTCGGTTATAGATGTCATTGAAGCATTAACTGGTAGTGGTAGGCCCAGGAAATATTGGAGTGACTTAAAGATGGCTAGCGCGAGTGGGTTTTGAAAGGGTAAAAGAAATAGAAGATCCGGAACTAGCTACTAAACGAACCAGATTTTTCAAACCGCCGCCGTTATTCTTGCTCAATCAACCGCACATATCAAATATCCCCACCTTATTCTTCATCATACTCAAGAACCTCTGATCATCGCTAGTTTTAAGGGTGTGGTTTTCTTAGCCCATAATCAGTCTAGTCTGGGCATAGAGACTTTGGTTAGCATAGCCTCTACCATAAAACAAAAATACAATCTTAAGATCAAAGGAATTATTATATCGGGTGATCATATTGACAAAAGCATAGATGTTCCTGCACAATGGGAAGTAGTCAAAAAGAATATTAATATTATGGCTACTGCAGCAAAGAAGAACAAAACCATTACTAAAGATCAAGACGAGTTAGAAATAAAACCGGCATCCGACCCCGTAGCAGAACCAGAGCCAAAGGCCGAAGTCGTGGAGCCAGTGGCTGAAGTGGAATCCGTTACTGAACCAGTTGTAGACACCACCCCTATTCCAAACACACCAGAAATAAAGTTCGACCAGGAACCATCAGAAAAAAATGATGTCAAAACTAAATCCAACAAAGGCTTATTTATGGCCCTAGCAATAACCTTGGTTGTTGGCGGAGCCCTAACCGGCGGCATTCTTTACTCTCGTTCAGCCACTAATAATCAAGACATTCGCTCCAAAGCCAACGAGACTCCAGAAGCAGTTGTTACCGAAACCGTTACTGAAACACCTACACCAACACCCGAAGAACTTGACCTAACCGAATACACCCTCCAAATTCAAAACGGCTCCGGCACCGCTGGCCAAGCCGGTGCTGTAGATGAAATACTTCAAGCAGAAGGTTTTAACGAAGCAGACACCACCAACGCCGACTCTTATGACTATCAAGACACAGAGGTACAACTCAAAGCAGATACACCCAAGGCTGTTTACGACACAATAGAAAGAGCTTTAAACAGCGATTACGACGTAAAATTGGGTGACGCTCTAGAAGAAGACTCCGAATTCGACGTTGTAATCATAGTAGGTCAAAAAATCTAAAACAAAACTAGATTTGACAACCATTACAGTTACCTTTAATATTAAGATATTGTTAATTAAATAAAAAAACAAATGGACGACAACACAAACCCAACCCCCCCAACCACTTCAGGTATGGATCTAAACATAGATCCTAAGTTAACAACCCCCGCCCCACCAGTCACCCCACCAGCTCCCGCAACAGACCCCCTGCCTCCTTTAACCCCCTCTCCTTCTGTGGACCCAGACCCCACTCCAGAAGTTACTCCCACGGTTGAAGCCCCATTGCCCCCAGTTGAAACCCCAGTAGCCCCGGTAGAAACTCCTCTGGCTTCTCCATTAGCCGAAAACCCAGACGATGTGACTCCTTCTGGTATGTAGATGGCACAAATTATCCTAACTAATCACGTAAAACAAAGAGCTTTAGAGCGTGGCGTAAATTTAAACGATCTAGACAAAACCGTTCGTTTCCCAGATCAGGTTGTAAACAGTAAAGCTTACACTTCAAAAAAACATATTAAAAACTTCGGTACCTATCAGATAGCCGTTGCCATTAAACGTCGAGGAAATGATTGGATCACCATTTCTGTTTGGAAAAACTGATTAACCGTTTCCTAGAGCTACTAAGCCAAAAAACACGGCTACCATAAAAGCCATAGAAATAAAACTTGTCCAGGCTATTCTCCAACCAAAAAACTCGTCGTCCAACACCAATTGCCTTGCTCCACTGATCACATTGTAAAACCAGCCTGAAAAAGAAACAATAAATATCAAAGCCAAAATAACTCCTACAACCACAGGCATTTCCATAAACAAATCTTATCATTTTCTTGGTAGAATAACTTAAATGTTAAAAAAAATCAGCCTCCTTCTTCTCTCTGCTATTTTTCTTTCAGCCTGTACGACCAAACCCATCTCTCCATTAGTGGATGATGATAAAGTATTAGTTAATAATCAAACCACAAATCAAATGACACCCACATCCACACCACCCACCCTTCCCATTTCGGCCACCATTAATACTAGTCTAGGGCCAATAACCTTAGAACTTTTCCCTAACAAGGCTCCTCTAACCGTGGCCAACTTTGTTGATCTTTCAACTGGCAGTGAAGGCAAGGATCCTTTTTATAATAATCTTATATTTCATCGCGTTATTAGTGGTTTTATGATCCAGGGTGGTGACCCTTTAGGTACCGGCACTGGTGGACCAGGTTACTCATTCGCAGACGAATTTAACCAAGGTCTCACCTTTGATAAAGCCGGAATTTTGGCTATGGCCAACAGCGGCCCTAATACCAACGGTTCTCAGTTTTTTATTACCCTAGCCCCCACACCCCACTTAAACGGCTTACACACCATTTTTGGCCAGGTAATAGCAGGCATGGATATCTTAGAAAAAATAGGTAATGTAGAAGTGGGCGCTCAAGACAAGCCAATAGAAGATGTTGTCATAGTATCAATAAATGTCACCCCGTAAAGTAGGTGGTCATGTCTCTATCGCTGGTGGTTTAACTAACTCTGTTAAAAATACCCTTGATATGTCCGGAAATTGTCTGCAAATATTTGCTGGCTCTCCTCGCAGTTGGGCCAGAAACCCCTTCCCCCAAGATCAAGTCCAAAATTTTAATAAGCAAATTAAACAACAAAATCTAACCCCTGTTTTTATTCATGCCTTATATTTGGTCAATCTCGCCTCAGATAATCCTAATTTATTAAACAAATCTTACCAGGCTTTATTAATAGATCTAAGCAATGGCCAAAAAATAAACTCCGCTGGCGTCATTGTTCATATTGGCTCCCACCAAGGCAGGGGATTCGACTCGACCAAAGACCAAGTAGTTAAATTAATTAAAAAATTATTAAAAAACACCCAAGACACACCTTTTATCATTGAAAACTCTGCTGGTGAAAAAAACAAAATTGGCTCAATAGAAGAAATTAATACTTTAGTCAATCAAATTAATTCTCCCAGAGTCAAAATCTGTTTGGACTCCGCCCATCTTTTTGAAGCAGGCTACGACTTAAGAAAACTAAAAGTTGTTCAAGACCTAGTTAATGACTTACAAACCAAAAAACTACTAAAACATTTGGTCTGTTTGCACCTAAATGACTCTAAAACTCCTCTAAGTTCCGGCCACGACCAGCACGAAAACATTGGCCAAGGAGAAATAGGTAAGGTTGGTTTATCAAACTTTATCAATCATCCTAAACTAAATCACCTGCCAATAATCTTAGAGACCCCAGGTCAAAACAAATCCGGCCCAGACCTAAAAAACATCCAAGCCACCCACGCCCTCTTAAAATAACCACTACCCAGAGAAAGAACAGTCCTTTCTGGATCTCATAAACCTCATGATAAAATAAATAACTCATGATAGAAACACACGCTTTCGGCAACTTTGTTCCTCCAAAGGCAGGTTGCATAATTTTAGGAAGTTTTACTGGCAGGCAAGCGGTAAAAGGAAATATAGCCAATGATCCTTCTTATGACTGGTTTTATGCAACAAAAAGAAATCAATTCTGGCCAATTTTAGAAGCAGTTTATGGACTTGAGTTAAAAGACACAGTTATGAGAAAGAAGTTATTTACTGATCTGGGGATTGCTATGGCGGATATAATTTACCAATGTGAAAGGAAAAAAGGAAACAACCTTGATACAAATTTAACAAATTTTATTTACAACACAAAAGCAATTGCGAAAATTTTAAATAGGTACCCAATCAATAAAATCCTTTTTTCCAGTTGTTTTGTGGAGAAAAAATTTAAGCAAATTTTTAAAGAAATTATTATTCGACATCCAGAGATTGAGCTTGTTACGTTACCATCCCCCTCTCCACGTTATGCGACGATGAGGTTGAATGAAAAGATTGAAAAATATAAAAAACTACTTCCTAAAGGTTAATAAGATTAGGCTTAACCCCGCGGGTCACGCCTAGAAGAAAGGTCTGTCCTTAAAAGGAGCGGCTACAGCCGCGGGCTCCTCGGCTATAGAGCCGAGGAAAGGACAGTCCTTTCTGCACCTACCCCACGTCATCCTGAGCTCTGGCGAAGGATCTAGCATCAGCGTATCTTCGTCATTCTGGCTTGTCCAGAATCCATTCCGTATACCATGCTCTGATAACGATTCTGGATGCGTTCGAAGACTCACTTACCAGAATGACGAGCAGGGCACTAATGCTGGATTCCCGCCTGCGCGGGAATGACGAGGGGACAGACCAGAATGACGGGGAATGAATGATCCCGAATCGCAATATAGATTATCCACGCTCAACCCCGCGGGTCGTGCCTAGAGAAATTAGGTTCAAGTAGTGATAAAATAGAAAAAGATTATGGCTAAAAAAAATAAGTTATTTCAAAAAAAATGGGTCTGGGCAGTCGTTGTTGTACTGGCCATAGGTGGTGGCCTTTGGTTTAAAAACAAGTCTTCAGCCAACCAAGACCTAGACAGCGCCACTATAGAAAAAGGCTCGGTTCGCCATGAAATTATTCTTACCGGAAGAATTAGAGCGGTAGAGCACGCTCAACTTAATTTTCAATCTTCAGGTGAACTTTCCTGGATAGGTGTAAAAGAGGGCGACTGGGTCAAAAAAGGTCAGTACCTATTAAGGCTAAACGCCAACAGCCTGCAGTCCCAGTATGAACAGGCTGTAGCCGATCTAAGAAAATACCAAGCCACAGTAGACAACATTCTAGACCAAGTTAAAGATCACGACGACGACGAAACCATGGCCCAAAAAGACCTACGAACCACAGCAGAAGCCGGAAGAGACAGAGCCTACAGAGCCTTAGAAATTGCCCAAGAAAATCTAAGAAACGGTTACCTAAAAGCGCCATTCGCCGGTTTAATCACCAGTGTAGTTTTGCCATTCTCCGGTATAAACACCACTTCTGCCCAATCTCAAATAGAGATTCTAAACCCAGAAACCATGTACTTCGAGATTCAAGCAGACCAAACAGAGATAAAAGATCTTGCTGTTGACCAACCCGTCTATATCACCCTAGACTCCTACCCAGAAAAAGAAATAGAAGCAACCGTTAAAAGCATTGCCTTTACTCCCAGCACAGGACAACAAGGCACGGTTTACGAGGTCAGGGTAGCCTTTAACGAACTAGACACAGAAAAATACAGAATCGGCATGACAGGCGACGCCAGTTTTATCTTAGAAATAAAAGATGACGTTCTATACATCCCTCCCAAATACTTAAATTCCGATAAAGACGGAAAGTTCATAAAACTTTCTCCCAAGAACGACAAGGTTTACGTTGAAGTAGGAATCGATGGAGAAAAAAGAGTAGAGATTAAAGGTGACATCAGTCAAGGTGACATTGTTTATGATTAAACTTAAAAATGTTTCCAAAACATATTTTCTAGGTGAAGAAAAAGTCAAGGCGGTCGATAACGTTTCATTAGAAATTAAAAAAGGTGAGTATGTAAGTATCGTTGGTCCTTCAGGTTGTGGTAAGTCTACCCTTATGTATACCATTGGCTTACTCGATACCCCAACCTCTGGTAGCGTCTATATAGACGGCCAAGACGTTAGTAAATTAACAGACGAAGAACTGTCTCATTTAAGAAACCAGAAAATTGGTTTTGTGTTTCAATCATTCAATCTAATCAACAAGTTCACCGCTCTAGAAAATGTGCTATTGCCTACTAAATACTTAAAAGACAAGCTAGATTTTGATCCACAAGAAAGAGCTGAAGAGCTTCTTAAACAGTTTGGCATCTGGGATAGAAAAGACTTCTTCCCCAACAAGATTTCTGGTGGCCAACAGCAAAGGGTGGCCGTGGCCAGAGCTTTAATAATGAAACCAAGCATTATCCTGGCAGACGAACCCACTGGTAATCTAGACACCAAAGCTGGTCACGAAATCCTAGACCTACTAAGTGACCTTAACAAAAAACTCAATGTCACCATTGTTTTAATCACTCACGAAATGGACATAGCTAAAAGGACCAAGAGAAAGATAGTAATGAAAGACGGCCAAGTAATAAGCAAATAAAAATGAAGTTAAGAAACGGCACCTACCATTTAATAAAGTCCGCCATAGCCGACTTTAAAAGAAATAAAATAAGAACATTTTTAACCTCTTTGGGTATCACCATTGGGGTAATGTCCGTTGTTATGTTAATTGCTTTAGGTTTAGGTTTAAAAAACTACATCTCAGAGCAGTTCGAGGGATTGGGAGCAAACCTTATCATGGTCATGGGTGGTAGTGGTCTTGGCGGCGGTGGTGATGAGGGTGGTGGTTTCAGTGGGCCGGCTGGTATGTTTGGCTCCGTAATAGAGTTCGACGAAAGAGACGTTTCTTCTTTAAGAAGGATTCAAGAAATAGAGTACGTTGTCCCCACTTACTTTAAATCCTTAAGTATCGAGGCAGAAGATAATGAAGAAACAGGTTATGTAATGGGAGTAAATGAAGAATTTTTTGGCCTTATGAATAGTGAAATGTTAGAGGGTAATGTGTTTGACAAATCAGACTTACAGGGTAGAACCAAAGTTGCCGTTTTAGGCCACAACTTGTCTGAAAACCTTTTTGGCGAAGCCGGTGACGGAGCCGGTAGAACCATTAGGGTAGATAACATGAGACTCAAAGTAATTGGAGTTTTAGAAAAAACCGGTGATAGAGAAATGGATAAGGCCGCTGTTATTCCCTACACCACCACCTTTGCCAGTCTTAATCCCGATAAAACATTTTGGTCAATCTATCTGGGAGTAACTTCCGAAGACGACGTGGAAACAGCCTCTGAAAAAGCAGAAGAAACTTTACTCAAACGCTACAAAGAAGACGAGTTTTCCATCACCGAGCAATCAGAAATCTTATCCACCGTTAACCAAATATTTGCCGTCTTAAACGCCATTCTTGTAGCCATTGGTTCAATATCTTTACTAGTTGGTGGCATAGGTATCATGAATATTATGTACGCCACCGTTACCGAAAGAACCAAAGAAATTGGTATCAGACGTGCTATTGGTGCCACCAAAAAAGATATTTTGGTTCAGTTTTTAGCAGAGTCTGTTGTCCTTTCTACCTTGGGTGGTCTGGTCGGGCTTTTATTATCAGTTCTGATTGTCATGGCCATTAGAATCTTTTTCCCAGCGGCCATCAATACCTTGGCTGTGGTCATTGCCTTTGGCGTCTCTGGCTTCATTGGCGTCTTCTTTGGAGTTTTCCCAGCCAAACGAGCCGCCGACCTACCTCCAATTGTTGCCATTAAGTACGAGTAAAATACTAAATATGGACATACCTTTAAAAATTCAAGAAATCAAGCAAAAGCTAGATATCAAAGGCCTAGAACAAAAACTTGCCCGTCTCCAGCAAGAATCACAAGACCCCAAATTATGGCAAGACGAAGAAAAGGCCAAAAAAACTCTTCAAGAACTTTCTCACACCCAAGATACTCTAGACAAGATCAACTCACTTGAAAAAGACTCAGAAAATCTAATTAGCTTATCAGAACTTGGGAAATCTCAAGACGATCAATCATTAACAGAAGAAATAAACATTCTTCAAGAAAAACTTGTAAAAAAAATCAAAGACCTAGAGCTTCAGACTTTCTTGTCTGGCAAACATGACCTGTTGGGAGCCATTATCTCTATTCATTCTGGTCAAGGTGGCACAGAAGCCATGGACTGGGCAGCAATGCTGCAAAGAATGTATCAAAGATTTTTTGACCTTAAAGGTTGGAAATGGCAACAAGTGTCAGAATCGCCAGGGGAAGAAGCGGGTATAAAATCGGCTGAAATCTTGGTAAACGCTCCTTATGCTTACGGATATCTTAAAGGTGAAGCCGGTACCCATAGACTGGTTCGCCTTAGTCCATTCAACGCAGACAGCTTAAGACAAACTTCGTTCGCAGGTGTGGAAGTAACCCCTATAATAGAAGAAAGCGTCTTGGCAGACATAAAAGCAGAGGATTTAGACATCGAATTTTTTCGCTCGGGTGGTCCGGGTGGTCAAAATGTAAACAAGCTAAGCACGGCCGTTCGTCTAAAACACAAACCCACCGGTACCGTTGTAGAGTGTCAAACCCAAAGAACCCAAGAGCAAAACAGAAAAATTGCCATGCAGGTCTTGGCCAGTAAGTTGGAAAAATTAGAAGAAGAAAAAAGAGAGAAAGAATTAGAAAAAATCAAAGGAGAACACAAGGTTCCTGGCTGGGGTCAGCAAATTCGCTCCTACGTTCTCCATCCTTATAAACAGGTAAAAGACCATAGAACCAAGGTAGAGTCTAAAGACCCCGACGCCGTTTTAAACGGCTCACTAGACATCTTCATAGAAGCAGAACTTTCTGCTAAACTTAAGTAAGTTAACAAATATTAAATATCCATGGAAATAAAAAAAATTGATCTAGATCAACCTTCCACCTCCGAGGTGGCAGATTCTCCAGCTTCTAAAAATAAATTCACCACTCCGCTTCTCATAATTCTAGCCCTTATTTTAGGTGTATCTTCTGGGGCCATTTTAAAGAATCTAAAATCAGGATCAGGTCTGGGTGGTGGATCTGGAGTCAAGGCTCCAGGGGATAGTAGTACTATCAAGGTTGGCGATGTCTTTGGAGCCAAAGACGAATCCGACTTTCCCGACCAGGCTATTGGAATTTTAGAAGAAGGCGGAATGGACGGCGAAGGCACCCACAAGCTCTTGCGTCCAGGCGGAGTTAGTCAAACCGCCTACCTAACTAGTTCAGTTCTAGACCTTGACCAGTTCGTCGGTTTCAAAATTACTGTCTGGGCAGAAACATTTTCAGCCCAAAAAGCTGGTTGGCTAATGGACGTTGGCAGGGTTAAAGTAGAGGAATTAAACCCAACTCCATTTGAAGAATAAAAAACAATGGTTATATTCAACTCAGTTACTAAGATTTTCCCAAACGGCGATGAAGTTTTAACTCAAATAGACTTTCACATTAGCCAGGGTGAAATGGTGGTAATCACCGGAAAATCAGGGGCGGGTAAAACCACCATAGGCAGACTACTTATTGGTGATCTTGGGCCTTCAGAAGGGGATATACTTGTAGACGGAGAAAGCATTGTAGGAGCCAAACCAAAAGACTTAATTTCTTTAAGGCGTAAAATAGGCACAGTTTTCCAGGACTACAAGATCATTCCAGACAAAACCACCTACGAAAACATAGCTCTTAACCTTGAAGTAATAGGTTACGCAAAAGAAGACATCGCTGAAAAAATTCAAAAAATACTAGAGATAGTTGGTATACCCAACAAAACAGACCTTTTCCCATCGCAACTTTCTGGTGGAGAGCTTCAAAGAGCCTCGCTAGCCAGGGCCATAGCTACAGAACCACACATCCTATTTGCAGATGAACCAACAGGTAATCTAGACAGCGTTACTAGCAAAGAAATATTTAAACTTTTAAAAGAAATCAATAAAGCTGGCACCACGGTCATAATTGCCACGCACAATCAAGACCTTCTTGATCCAAACGGCTTACACCACATTGCTCTAGATAAAGGTAAAATAGTAAGTGACTCGCATCCGCCAAAACCAAAATCAAAATCTAAAAAATCAAAGAAAAAATGAAACTAACTCTTAAAAACATCCGTCGCTCACCATACCAAGCCCTAGCCGCCATAATGGTCACCAGCTTAACTCTATTTATAATCTCCATGTTTATCTTCATTTCCATGGCTTCACAAGTGGTTCTTAACCATTTTGAAACAAAACCACAAATAATTGCTTACCTTAAAGACGATCACACCCAAGAACAAGCTAACCAGTTAATAAATGTAATTACCGCCAAAACAAACGTTCAAGACGCCCTGTACATAAGTAAAGACCAAGCTCTAGAAATCTACAAACAAAGCGTGGGCAATGATCCGTTATTACTAGGTAGCGTTACTGAGTTAGGTTTGGTAACCGCAGAAATCTTACCAGCCAGTATAGAGGTAACCGCCAAAACTCCCAAAGACTTCGATTCTATTGTAGAAGTTTTAAGCGCGTCCGAGCTAGTAAGTATCACTCCACAAGGTCAAAAAGAAATCGACTTCCCCAAAGACATAATAGGGGAGCTAACCAGATGGACTCAAGCCATTAGAACAGCCGGAATAGTCTTAATATCAGCCCTTTCCCTTACTTCCATTCTTACCATAATGATAATTATTTCCCTTAAAATTTCTTCTAGGCGCATGGAAATAGGCACTCTAAAGTTACTCGGAGCCAAGCAACTATTTGTCCTTAAACCATACGTTCAGGAATCTATAATCTACGGCTTATTTGGCGCCGTCATAGGCTGGTTATTTAGTTATATAGCCCTTCTTTATTCCACTCCATTCTTGTCTCAAAGACTGGGGGGTATCATTACTTTCCCAATCCCCTTTCTCATTGTCCTAATTCCATTAGGGTTACTGATTATTTTCTCACTAATCTTAAGCCTTATTTCCAGCTTCTGGGCTGTATTAAGATTTCTTAAGAGATGAAAAAATGGCTAGTCCTTTTTCTAATTAGCCTCACCGTCACCCTCTCAATCCCCGCTATAGCTTTAGAATGTGATGGCACACCCCCAAGCGATCCTAGTCAATTAATCGATTACATAAAAAACTGCAATGAAAAAATCAACGAATCCAAGGGGCAACAATACACTCTAAACTCCGCCATTATCGTTTTAAACTCCAAAATTAATCTGGCTCAAGGCCAGATAAATCAAACTCAAGCCCAAATTGATGGTTTGGAACAAGAAATTAGTCTCCTTTCTACAATTTTGGTAGACTTAAATAAATCTTTAGATGAACTATCCGTAACCTACGTCGCCCGCGTTAGAGAAAGTTATAAACAAAGAGATCTAAATCCACTTAGGCTATTTTTCTCATCAGACTCGTTTGGTCAACTAATCATCAAACTTAAGTACTTTAATTCGGTAAAGACCAGAGATAGATTGATTCTCCAAGAGCTAGAAAAAGCCAGACTCGATTTTGATCAACAAAAGCTCACCAAAGAAAATAAACAGCAAGAAGTAGAAGACTTAAAAACCAAATTGGTCGGTCAAAGAGTAGCTCTAGGTGGCCAAAAAGCTCAAAAGCAAGATCTTTTGGTTATCACCAAAAACGACGAACAAAAATTCCAAGCCCTACTAGCCAGTGCCAGAGCCGAACTCGAAGCCATAGAAGCAATCATCGCCGGTAAAGGTGTAGAAGAAGAAGTAGGTGAGATAAACCAAGGTGACGTCATTGCCAACGTTATCACTGGTTCGTCTTGTAACTCGTCAGGGACTCATCTTCATTTTATGATTGGTGATAACTCTCTAGTAAAAAACCCATTTGATTATTTAAAGTCCGTTGATTATTACAATAACTCTGGTGGCGACCCCTTCAACCCTAGTGGTAGTTGGGATTGGCCACTTTCATCACCCATTTATTTTAACCAGGGCTATGGTTCTACTTGGGCAATTCAAAATACCTGGGTTAGTAGTATTTATTCATTTCATAACGGTATAGACATCTCTGGTGGTTCCACTTCAGTAATGGCGGTTAAATCAGGCAAGTTATACAGAGGTGGTTATACAGGCTCTGCCGGTTGTTCTCTAAAATACGTTCGTGTTGATCACGCCGATTCCGATATCGACACCTACTACCTCCACGTAAACTACTTCTAAAGAGGATCTTCCTTCGTCATTCTGGCTTGTCCAGAATCTTTCTTCTTTTGCTACACTTAAGTCATGTCGGCTCTGCTCGCCGTTCTTGCCATATTTCTTGCCTTTCCTAAAGTTATTAACGCCCAAATAGTCATTAACGAGTTTAGCTCATGGGAAAGTTCCGGTGATTGGGTTGAACTCTATTCAGACGAGGACACGGATATATCTGGTTGGATATTAAGAGACACAGCTTCAACTAAGGTAAACACAATATCTTCGGGAGTCTCTATTGGTCCATCAACTTCCAAGTTTTTTGTATTCGATGCTAAAAATCGTCTCAATAAGGACGGGGACACGATAAAACTTTTCAAAGAAGACGACTTCACTCTAGTAGATCAAGTAAGTTATGGTGATGATGATCAGGCCGATGTTTGTATTCCTAATGAAGGGCAATCAGTAGGAAGGTCTCCTGATGGAACGGGAAATTTTGTAAGGTTCATTTCGCAGACAAGAGATGCCACAAACTCAGCTTCTCAGGACCCTTGTCCAACTCCTACCCCAACTCCAACTGAAGAACCAGCCCCAACAGATGAGCCAACCTCTGTACCCACTAAAAAACCCACCTCCATTCCAACTTCAGCACCCACTCCTAAAACAACTTCTATTCCCACTTCTACCCCTTCACCCGCCCAAGTTTTGCCAGAGGAAAAGTTAGGCGCGGCAGAAGTGTTATCCGCCGCCACAGACTCCAGCCCTTACAACGTATTTTTTCAAGACTCCACCGTTAGTGCATCGACAAGTTCTCAGTCTGCTTCCGTCAAATCCAAACTTGGTGTCAATCTTACTCTTGTTGGCCTAGGGTTACTTACTTTGTCAGGCTCTGTTTTGTTCTTTCGCAACAACCCCTATTAGATGTAAAATACCCTATTGTGAAAAACAAATTTTTATCTTGGTCACCAGTTGTTCTATGGGCAGGCCTTATCTTTTTCTTTTCCAGCCGTCCAGATATTCCCAGTAATCAAATTTATATTCTTGATTTCATTATCAAAAAATCTGCCCACATGGTAGAGTTTGGTATTCTTGCCTTTTTATTATCAAAAGCTTTTAAATTCAAAAAACCAGATCTGAGCTTTTTACTAGCCTGGTCTTACGCCTTCACAGATGAAATCCATCAGCTTTTTGTGCCCGGCAGAGGTGGCAGAATTTCAGACGTCTTAATTGACCTTCTGGGTATCATTATTGCCACCAAACTCATCTCCCGTCATTCCCGCCACCTCCCGTCATTCCCGCGCAGGCGGGAATCTATATAAATAGATCCCGCATCAAGTGCGGGATGACAAAGAATCGATTCTGGACAAGCCAGAATGACTGGTGATTGAAAGCTTAAGAGTATTCTGCTAAAATACCACTTTAGCGGAAACAACTATGCAAACAAATTCAAAACAACTTCTTTTATACTCAACTTAAAACTGTTTTTGTATTGTGTGCGCAAGCTCCGCTATGCGGAGCTTTTTCGTCCGCAAGGACGATCAGCCTTTGGCTGAAGCCAATGGGCCGTTAGCTCATCTGGTAGAGCACATCGTTTGCAACGATGAGGTGGTCGGTTCGAGCCCGACACGGTCCACCACGCAAGAACGTTTATTGCAGGGCAATATTACGTTCAACGTGGTTAGGAACGTTTATCGCAAAGCGATATTACGTTCCACAGTAGATCTAGCCTTCTTACTTAATTTTAGGTAAAAACGTTAGCTCTATATAAATCAGAGCACTTGCTCATTAAAAAGTGAATAGATTAGAAAAGTAGATCGCATCAAATAATAATTTATGTACTCATAACGCAATCAGTGGATGCCTTGGCAATAAGAGCCGATGAAGGACGTTTCAAGCCTGCGAAAGTCGTCGGGTAGGTGGCAAGAACCTATGATCCGACGGTGTCCGAATGGGGTAACCCACTCCGGTTTATACCGGAGTACTTTCGACTTTATGTCGGAGTGGGAACCTGGGGAACTGAAATATCTTAGTACCCAGAGGAAAAGAAATCGAACGAGAGTCCCTTAGTAAGCGACGAGCGAAAAGGGATGAGTCTAAACCTGGTATTTATATCAGGGGTTGTAGGACTAACAATATTTGTTTTATAAGGTAGCAGAACGTTTTGGAATAGACGACCATAGAAAGTGAAAGTCTTGTACGCAAAACTGTCAACAAAACAATAGTCAGACTCCTAAGTAGGTCTGGAGACGGCAAACTCCAGATTGAATCCGGGCCGACCACGGTCCAAGACTAATTACTCTTATTGACCGATAGTGAACTAGTACCGTGAGGGAAAGGTGAAATAGCAGGGTTGGTAGCCCGTTTAAAAGTACCTGAAACTGATTGCTAACAAGCAGCCAGAGTCCCGATTTTATCGAGGATGATGGCGTGCCTATTGAAGAATGAGCCGACGAGTTATTCCATACAGCAAGATTAAGCTGCTCCGCAGTGGAGTCGAAGGGAAACCAAGTCCTAACAGGGCGCTAAGTTGTGTGGTATAAACCCGAAACCGAGTGAGCTAACCATGAGCAGGGTGAAGCTAAATTAAGTTTTAGTGGAGGCCCGCACCGATGTCAGTCGCAAATGGCTCGGATGACTTGTGGTTAGAGGTAATATGCCAAACGAACTCGGAAATAGCTGGTTCTCCCCGAAATACGTCTAGGCGTAGGCTTTTGTTAAGAAACGGGGGGGTAAAGCACTGAATGGATTTGAGGGGTAAAACCTTTACTTCCAATCAAACTAAGAATACCCCGTTTTATTGCAAGGGACTCAGTGTCTGGGGGCTAAGCTCCAGAGGCGAAAGGGAAACATCCCAGATCTTCAAGTAAGGTCTCTAAATGTATATTAAGTGGAAAAGGATACATCATCTCTCAAACACCTAGGAGGTCGGCTTAGAAGCAGCCATCCTTGAAAGAAAGCGTAACAGCTCACTAGCCGAGAGATATGTGACCGAAGATATAACGAGGCTAAAATATACTACCGAACTTAAGAATTTTATATTTATATAAAGTGGTAGGGGAGCGTTCTTGTAGCATTGAAGGCAAGCTGTAAGGCTTGTTGGAGCGGCAAGAAGTGAGAATGTCGGCATGAGTAGCGAGAGGGAAGTGAGAATCTTCCCCACCGAATACCCAAGGTTTCCAACGCCATGTTTGTCAGCATTGGGTTAGGCGACCCTAAGGTGAGGCCAAAAGGCGTAGCCGATGGATTACCGGTTAATATTCCGGTCCTTGTGTAGTTTCGTTTTAAGTTGGGGCATGACGAAGTTGGATAATCCGAGCAGTGCGTTGAACATGCACTGTTTAAGCAGTAAGGCAGTTCTAGTAGGCAAATCCGCTAGAGCGTTAACACGAACTGTAAATACAATCTTGAGAGTAATCAATAGAGAGTTGGATGACTTCAGTTTCCGAGAAAAGTGTCGCAAATAGAAACTATACAATCCGTACCGAAAACCGACACAGGTGGGTAGGTCGAGTAGACTAAGGTGGACGAGCGAATCTTTCTTAAGGAACTAGGCAAATTAACTGGGCGTAAGCTATGCGAGATGCCCTGCCCGGAACGTGCTTGCACGATTCGGGCCACAGCAAATGATTGAGGGGGGACTGTTTATCAAAAACACAGGTCTGTGCCAAAGCGAAAGCTTAAGTATACGGGCTGCGACCTGCCCACTGCCGGAAGGTTAAATGAGCGGGTGATATGTCTTCGGATATTGAGCCTGTGATTGAAGCCCCGGTGAAGGGCGGCTTTAACTATAAGAGTCCAAAGGTAGCGAAATTCCTTGTCACTTAATTGGTGACGTGCACGAATGGTTTAACCACCCTTCAACTGTCTTGAGAAAGAGCTCGGCGAATTTGAAATGGCTGTGAAGATGCGGCCTACTGGCAGCAGGACAAAAAGACCCTGTGCAGCTTTACTACTACTTGGCACTGAAATATGTATTGTAACTGTCGAGAATAGGAGGGAGGGCTGAATATTTATATTCAGCCCGTCAGTGGAATACCTCTCTTTTCTTTATGTATTTCTTACCTAAGGTGTTTGCAAACAACACCGGGGACACTGTCTGGAAGGTAGTTTAACTGGGGAGGTTGCTTGCTAAAGAGTAACGCAAGCGTACAAAGGTACCCTGAGCTCCGGATGGAAATCGGAGTGTAAGCATATAGGTATATGGGTGCTTAACTGTGAGACAAACAAGTCAAGCAGATACGAAAGTAGGTCTAAGTGATCCTCGTGAGCTTCGTGGGAAGCTCCGGGCCTAACGGATAAAAGCTACGCCAGGGATAACAGAGTAGTTGCGCCTGAGCGTCCATAGCGACGGCGCAGTTCGCTACCTCGATAAACCAAGAACGAATGTCGAGGATAAAGTTGGCTAATAACGGAGAATGCCTTGGAAATGAACAACCAAAGGTTAACCCCGTGGGAAGATCCGATCCATGATCGAGATCCCCGTAGAGACTGATATTCCGATTTAATCGGAATTGAGATAGTTCTTCATTGGAGAACTGTACACACGCCAACTCAATTTAGTTACCAAAAGGATAAGAAAAGGTAATTAATTTTGAAAGATATAGTCCAAACCACTAGTAATAGATGGAGCCATTTGGTCGGCTCAGCGCATCCTGGGGGTGAAGAAGCTCCCAAGGGTTGGTCTGTTCGCCCATTAAAGCGCTACGTGAGCTGGGTTCAGACCGTCGTGAGACAGGTCGGTCTCTATCCGCTGCCAGCGTTGGATTTTTGAGGGAGTTTGTCTCTAGTAAAAAATGCTACATTCCACAGTAATGTGGAGAAAGAAAAATTTGTCCAAATCGGTGAAATCCTCTATAATTATAGCCATGGTCCCAGGGCTTTAGAGGACAATACCGAGGGAAGATTATCATGTTTTAAAATAAGATAATCCCTGTAACGACTGAATCCTTGAAGTAATGTTCAAGGTGAAGATAAGTGTTCCTCCATCTTTGATGGATAAATATACACACTTATAATACGGCAAACATCCTATCCTAAGATTTTTAGGAGGATGAAGGTATAGTCTATGCCTCTGGTAACAGAGGAGTACATGACGAGAGGACCGAGATGAGCCAATCCCTAGTGAACCAGTTGTTTCTGTCAAGAGCACTGCTGGGTAGCTACATTGGTACGTGATAACCGCTGAATGCATCTAAGCGGGAAGCCGTTCCCAAGATGAGAAATCCATAGTCGCCTTCGGGCGACTGAAAGACCCGTAGGAGATTACTACGTTGATAGGAGGGAGGTGTAAGTGCAGCAATGTATTTAGCCGACCCTTACTAATGGTCGAAAAGTAGATAAATTATTAGTGATCTACTTATACTAATCTATTCACTTTTTAGAGGGTAAGTGAACCTTAAAATAAATCTTTATCACTGTGCAGATAAGTAAATCAAGGTTTCCTTATCTGTCCGGTGATCAAAGCGATCTGGCCCCACCTGATCCCATTTCGAACTCAGAAGTGAAACAGGTCAGCGTTGACGATAGTATTCGGGCGACTGAATGCGAAAATAGATCATCGCCGGGCAACTAAAAAGACTTCCAATTACGGAGGTCTTTTTGATATAGTCAAGGTATCTGATAATAAAAAAAATTATTACACATCATTTATTTGTGGCTTCCTGTCTTGTGGTAGCGTTATTTCCTCTTGCCACCACTATAAGTGCCAAGTCGTTTTCTTTATCAATCGTTACCGACCAAGCTAGCGACGGTAATTTTTGCAACTCCATCTACACCTGTAGCCTTTCGGATCAAGAGTTGTCCAACTTAAACACTCAAGACAACCAAGGCTATCAAATCAAAGACCATACGGGTCTTTTTGCAAACGGAGCCTGGCCACAGATATACTTTACCCCAGACCGATATTTAATGTTTGATTTTGAAGATCCTAATCTTTTATCAACAGATACTATTTTAAGTTCAAATCTCATAATTTCTCATCAAGTAAACGAAGTTCAAGGCTCAAAGGGGTTAAACTACGATATTAAACTAGAAATCTCCAAGGATAATGGTTCAACCTGGGAAGTTTTATCTACCAATCTTTGGCCAGCAACACCAAATAATTACAGCACTTCACAAGTCTCATTGCCAGCAAGTTACTTAAACGCCACTAGTTTAAACAATCTATTAACTAGACTTTCGATTTACGGTGACGACGGCTATGCTAACCTCTCATCCATTATAGATCTGATTAAACTAGACATAGACTACTACAACACACTAACCAACTCTCCTCCAGTAAGCACGATCAGTGCTCCAAACGAAAATCAGGTACTTAAAGGTGAGATAACCTTCAGTGCTTCAGCCACGGACGACTTTGGCATCACAGAATACCAGTTAAACTTACTAGACGAAAATCAAAATCTAGTTATTACCTGCCTACAGGCAACAATTTACTCTACTACATCTATCTCAATTTCCTGTCAGATAAATACAAACAATTACTCAAACGGTCAATATTATTTGCAGGTAAAAACTAAAGATAATGCTGGAGAATGGACCACAACAATCAGGCCAGTTACCTTCGACAACATTTCTTCCACAACATCCACAACCACCACCTCCGAAACCTCATCAGACGATACATCTGATGCAAGCGATCCCTTGACAGATTTAACTACCTTGGTCAACTCGGCCGATTCCGCTTTTAGTTCACCTTACTCATGGCAACCAACGGAAGTCTCCCCGGCGGGTGGCCGTAACACAGTGAAGGACTCCCCCGGGGTGGCTGAAGTTAAGGAAGTCCTTGGTAAAACCACCACAGAAAAACCCAAAACTTGGATGCTGATTTTGTCTATATTTATCTCGTTTTCATATCTATTTTATCTCCTTTCCAGACGGCGTAAAATTTGACATAATAAACTCATGCTGTCCACCACCTATCGTTTGTTTGTTCCACACCATAAGAACAATCACAAACCAAAAATTCTCCATACTAACTCACTACTAACCCTGCTTGGCGTCTTAATCATGGCTCAGTCAGTTATTAGCATGTTATCAGTGCTACAACCAAAGATATTAGGATTTGCCACCAACATCGATCCAGAAAAAATAATCATCCTAACCAACAACCAACGTCTACAAAATGACCAGAAATCACTTACCACCAGCAACAAACTAAACCAAGCCGCCTTAGCCAAAGCCTCAGATATGTTTGCTAGCAACTACTGGTCACACGCTTCACCCAGCGGTACAGAACCTTGGTACTTCATTTCCCAAGCAGATTACCAATACAAGCACGCAGGTGAAAATCTAGCCAGAGATTTTGAAAATTCTGCAGAAGTGGTCTCTGCCTGGATGGCCTCACCTACTCATAAGAAAAATATCCTAGACTCAAGATTTGAAAATATTGGAGTCGCCGTAGTAAATGGCACAATTAACGGAAAGGAAACGACATTAGTAGTTCAAATGTTTGGTTCTTCATCATCAGAACAAACGTCCATCTTGGGATCATCAGAGTTCGTCAGTAAGGCTTATGCCACTCAAGACATTTCCAACAACTTAAACACCGCCATTTCCTCTTTCACCATGTCTAAAATTATCTCCTTGTCATTTATTATCCTCCTACTGGTTACTCTAAGTCTCGACTGGTTCTTTGTCTTTAGAAAAAAATTAGTTAGAATTTCTGGTAAAAGTTGGGCCCATACCACATTTTTCATCGCCATCTTGGTTGTGGCCATCATTATTAAACACGGAATAGTTCTATGATTGATTACATTGCCCTTTTGTTTCTAGTTGTAACCTATCTTTCTTTGGTGTTACTCACCAGTTTTAGCCACCAATACATCAAGTTTCTCACCATTGGTTTTACCCTACTTTACTTTATCTGGGGATTATGGCATCACAAAAGAGAAAAATCACTTCATCCAAAAATCGCCCTAGAATATTTTATTATAGCTATGCTAGGATTATGGTTAATAATAAGCATCCCTTAACATTTAATGATCGCTAAATTAATTTCATTCTTATTTATAATCTTACTCTCTACCTCTAGTATTCAGGCTACTTCTCCTCAATCAGACTACGAATATCAACTTACACAATACAGAAAACACAATACAGAGTTCAAGGTTTTAAAAGAAGACAATCAAAAAAATCCCACCTTAGACAATCAGCAAAAAGCTCTCCAGGCCGCCAAGCAAACAATCATAAGTAGAGATACAACAAAAATCGTCTATATAGAAGTTATTCTAAGTTCAATTAGATCTCAAAACCCTACTCAAGGTTACATACTTCAAACAGAAAGCGAACTAATTAGTGCCCAAGAATTTTATAAAAATCAAATAATATTAGCCAAAAATATCGTCAATGTAGAAGATCTTACCAAATTCACCAAAGAGTATCTTGCAACTCAACCGCCTTATCAAACTGAAATTATCAAGTCCTTAGCTACCAATAAATTAGCCATATTAATTCGTTTGCAAACAGATATCAAAAATGCCTACGATGATCTTTTGCCCAAAATAAGTGACAAAACCTTAACTCCTGTCTCCGCAGGTTTAGACAAAATCACCCAGTTAGCAGACAATATTAACAATAAAATTTTATCAAGTATAAACATAATCAAGTCTTCAGAAGTTACCACCTCCAGCAAATCAAGTTTCTACAGCAAGCAAACAGAAAATCTAAGTCAAATAAAAACCCTTCAGGTTGAACTAGTAAATATCTTAGTAGACCTAGAAAAGAATTATGTCAATTAAAATAAACCTAATCAGTCTCAAAGGATCTCTCCTCGGACGGCTCCGTCAGAAAGGTCAGACCCTAAAAAAATACCTTCCAATAATTATCACCGTTCTGGTTTTGGTTATTGGTCTGGCCATAGGTAAAAGAATCGCCTTCCTTTCTAATCAGTCAATCAATATTCCCAAACCAGCGGATCTTCCCACTACCATCACACTTCCAATAGACTCTAGTCTCACCCCACTAAAACAATCAATCGGTCAGTTCAACCCCCAACTACCAGACCCACTCATGCCCGAATTCAACGACTCAATTACACTTGAAGATTAAAAATGTCATTCTGGCTTGTCCAGAATCTTTGTGATAACATAACAAACATGACTAAAATAAAAATATCCAAGAAAAAAATTAAAAAATTAGAACTAAGCCTAAAATCAAAGTTTGTCAAAAACCTTGCTATAGTTTTTCTGGTTGGTTCAGTCTCATTCCTTTTGGCAAAAAAATACAAAAGCCAATTCATCGTAGCTACTGTCAACTATCAACCCATCAGTCGCTTTGAACTAAACAAATTATTAACCGAAAGATATGGTCAAGAGACTCTAA
Organism: Patescibacteria group bacterium; assembly: GCA_018819325.1. GTDB lineage: Bacteria > Patescibacteriota > Microgenomatia > UBA1400 > MFAQ01 > JAHITH01. Next base: position 23,842 of record JAHJQJ010000083.1, on the reverse strand, counting down.
ACGAACTTATAAACCAAGCTTTAATAAAAGACTTGCTCAAAGAAAATAACATAAAAATTACTGAAGGTGATATAGAAGAAGAAATTAACAATCTAAAAACACAACTAGGTGGTGGTGAAGTATTCGAAACCACTTTAGCTCAGTATGGACTAACTCTAGATCAACTAAAAGAAAGGTTAACAATCACCCTTGGCCAAAAGAAACTGGCCCAAGGTTTGTTTAACTTAGAAGTCACCGATGAAGAAGTATCTCAATACTACATACAAAATAAAGCCATGTTTGAAACTAAAACATTAGAAGAAGTCACAGAAGAAATTAAAACTGGTCTTCTAGATCAAAAACTACAACAAGAATTCAACACTTGGTTCACAGAACAAAAAGAAAAAGCCAGTATTCGCTCGTTTATCTAAACGAACATGCCTGCCCTAAAAAAGCAAAAGAAAGACTTCATTGTTCCTTTAACTACCATAGGCATAGTCTTCCTGTTGGTGGTAGCTTCTCTTTTTAAAACTAACAAAACTCATACTTCCACCACACTCTCTTTACCCCAGACAGAACAAGAATCAGACGCCAATTTAATTGATTTACCCTATCCAAATAAAGACTCAAAAGTTTCGCTAGAAAAAGCCTTAAATAATTGGCGAAGTTACACCAGTTTTCAAGACAAACCATTAAGTCTTAACAACCTCTCTCAGTTACTTTGGTCAGCTCAAGGTGTAACCGTAGACTGGGGCGGTCGCACCGTTTATTCGTCAAAATCAGCTTATCCGCTAAGTATTTATGCAGTAACCAATCAAGTTACCGATATAGACCAAGGTCTTTATAAATATATTCCAGGGGATCTTCAACCAGCCCATCAACTTTATTCTTTATACAAGGCTGATCTTCGTCAGCTGTTTATAGAAAACACCAAGCAATACTCCCTCCAACACGCCCCATTAATTTTAATTATCACCAGCAACACAAACAAAATAGAAGCCTACCTAGAAGCAGGTCACGCAACTCAAAATCTATTCTTACAGTCAGAAAGTTTAGGCTTAGGCATGGCAGAAATAAGTAATATTGATCAAGACGTATTAAAAGAAATCCTGCAAATTCCAGAAGAAGAAACCATTATTTACTTGATTCCTGTAGGTCTCCCCAAAAAATAACCCCTCCTCCACTCTTCAATTTTTTTATGATCTCCAGACAAAAGCACCTCTGGTACTTTCCAGTCTTTATACTCCTCCGGCCTAGTATACTGCGGATATTCCAAGGATTTCTCCCCGGGGGTTGTGTTGCGCCTGCGGCGAACCCCCGGGGTGGAATCCATCATCATAGAATACGACTCTTCCTCCAAACTCTCCGCATTCCCTAGCACTCCAGGAACCAGTCTAACCACACTGTCTACCACCACCATGGCCGGAATCTCTCCACCAGTTAAAACAAACTCACCAATAGAAACAACCTCGTCTGCCACATACTCATGTACCCTGTGATCTACTCCTTCATAATGCCCAGCAATCAATATCAAATGATCAAACCTAGAAAGCTCCACGGCCTTCCTCTGGTTATAAACAGACCCCTTGGTGTCAAGTAGCACCACATGGGATTTCTCCCCGGCGGGTGGCTGTAGCGGAGCGGAAGTCTCCCCCGGGGTGGAATCCATCTGTTTTTTCAACCCCTCCACCGCCCTATCAATCACATCAATCTTCATCACCATTCCAGGTCCTCCGCCATACGGAGGCAGATCAGTAGTCCTATGTTTATCTTCCGCCCAGTCTCTCAAATTATGTACCCGTATATCAATTTTCCCATCCTCCTGAGCCCTTTTTAAAATACTCTCACTAAACGGTCCCTCAAACATTTCTGGAAAAAGCGTCAAAACATCAATCCTCATAAAGATATTATACTTCCTTATCCGTCATTCTGGCTTGTCCAGAATCTTTTTACAACGGACTCTTAATATTTTTTAATTTAGGATTTGTCACTTTAGTATATATTTGCGTAGTTCTAATATTCGCATGTCCCAACAACTCCTGCACGTATCTTACATCAACTCCATTTTCCAGACAAGTGGGTAGCAAAACTGTGCCTCAAACTATGAAACGTGGCTGGTTTCTGTATCTTAGATTTTTCCAAAGCATTTCTAAAAACCTTTTGCAAAGAAGTGGTGGTTAACTTACCTCCCCGAGCACTTTCAAAAACAAAACTATCCACAGATTTCTCTTTAATCAAATTTGTAATATCAGAAATCAGTTTTTCAGGGAAAATACTTATACGGTCTTTTTTCCCTTTTGCATTTTTAATATGTACTGTCAACTCGTCGCAGGCAAGATCTCCAGTCCTCAAGTTAACAACCTCACTAACCCGCAGTCCAGTCGCGTAAGCCAAAGAAAGCATTAGTTTGTGCTTTGGATTCTGAATCACTGCAATTATTTTTTGAATTTCATTACGAGAAAGTACTACAGGCAATCTTTTGTTTCTCTTGGTACATTTAAACTTAATAGGTTTTTTGTCATCCAATACCTTTCTGTACATAAATTTAACAGCATTTAATGCTAGATTTATGGTTTGGGGAGCAAGTCCTCTACGTTGTTTATCCAACAAATATTGCTCAATGGCTCGATCTCTTTCCTGTAGCTTCCGTAGTTTTGCAAATAATAAATAATTTTTAATATATAACAAATAACTTTTTCGCGTTTTAGCACTATAACCCCTCAATCGCAACAACCTGTCTGTTTTCTCAAGAACCCTCATCATTATTTATGATATTATGTAAGTAATTACTAACAAAAAATATAACACAAGTTTGCATTTCACGCAAACCCCAGTGTTTATCCAAACAAAAAGTTTGCATAAACCCTAGTTATACGCAATTGGTCGCTTAAAGTAGGGGGTAAATTTATGAAAAGAAAAAATATGAAAAAAATTGGGGTTTTAATGGTAATTTTGCTTCTTTTTGGAGCGTTTGCCTTTTTCTATTGTCGTAATAAGAAGGAAACAATAATTGCACCTACACCACCCACTACAAATTTATCCTTCTTAAAGACTCAAGGAAAAGATATTGTAAATGAATCAGGTGAGAAAGTATTCTTGAAAGGGGTGAACTTTGGTTGCTGGCTACTCTGGGAAGGTGGAGCATTGGAATTACCTAATAATCCTGAACATCAACTACGCAATGAGATGGAGAAAAGAATGCCTAAGACAGAAGTTGACAATTTCTTTAATTTAATTTTAGCAAATTACATTTTAGCAGAAGATTTTGCCGGTGCAAAATCTATGGGACTTAATTTTATCCGCTTACCATTTCATCATCGCTATGTACAAGAAGGACAACTTACAAAATTAGATGAAGCAATTTCTTGGGCAAAAAATAATGGAATTTATGTTATGATTGATTTGCAAGTTGCCCCGGGTAGTCAGAATACTGCGTATCATTCAGACAGCGATGGGAATGCTTATTTATGGAGTAATACTACTTATCAGCAACAATTTATCAACTTATGGAAGATTTTGGCACAAAGGTATAAGGATGAGCCAACAGTGGTTGGATATGAATTACTCAATGAACCAGAAGCACCAGAAGGTACACAACTTGTTTCATTATATCAACAAGCCATTACTGCTATTCGCACAATTGATAATAAGCACATAATTTTTTTAGATGGCAACAATTATGCTTATGATCTCAGTATGTTCAATCCACCTTCCCTTGGAGACAACATTGTTTATATATTCCATACTTACTTATCTCTTGGAGAGAGCCAAAGTAAGGTGCAGCAGTATCAAACATTTCAGAACAACTTTCAGGTGCCAATTATGTGTAATGAATATGGTGGAAATGATGAGGTACAACTTACATCATACTTTCAAACAGAAGAAATCCCATATGCACCGTGGGGCTACAAACTTTCATTCAATACTCCTGACAAAACGCCATTCTATTACATGCCTTCTGGTCATACTTGGAGGATTCAATTATTAAACAAAATTTCCGAACAGATGCGAGCAAATGAAGATAATATCAAGAACGAGATATTAAAAACTATAAACGAAAGTAATCTCTCAGACCAATGCAAACAAGATTTGATTAACATTCTTAACAGCACGGGTGAAATTACTGCTGCTACTTTTAGGGTTTTTGCTACAGAAAAATATCCTGATGAAGCAAACGAACTGAAGATCGTATATCAATTAGTAGAGGGAATTACATTATCTTATACAATAGATGCTCTGGCAACTACTCTTCAGGTAATGAATGAGAATGAGATGTCGGAATTGATGCAATCGCTTCAAACACAATATTGGAAAAAAGGAACAGTTCCCTGGTGAAACAATGATCAATTTATTTAGCGACCAACAGCGTATAACACAGCATAAAAGGTTCGTGCCTTACGGCACTCACCCAAATTTTTGCTTCGCAAAAACTTCTTTTATGCTGGATACGTTATGTGTAATTGAGTGATATTCTTTTTACACTATTTCTTCTAGTTGTTTGGGTAGCGATCAACTATACTTTCATTATGGAATTAATAAAGTATGGAATTATCGGAGCAGTCAGTGGACTGCTTTCATCATGCTGGGGGGCGTACAAGGATTCGCTCTATGAGCATTTCCAGTCTCAGAGATTTATTAGAAGTATTGTTGCCGGGTCATCGCTCGGTATCTTGCTGTTTTTCTTCTTTCAATATTTTCAAATTACTGGCGTCAACTTAGGAGTTGTCTTTGCAGTTATCGTCACTTTGGAGCGTATATTCACCGAGTCATTCAAAGCTTTTGTGAGAGAAGAAAAACAGGATAAGTATAAGATACCTTCGCGACTCCACATTTTTGGCAACACAATAGATAATAAGTCTCTGAGACTATTCATCGGTGTCGCCTTTCTTTTCCTGATCTCGCTTCTCTTTTCCATGCCCTCAATTTTAACGATAGATTTCGGCAATCACCAACTTAATGGTTTATTCTGGGGTTTCTTCGCAGGGCTAGTTGGTTCCGCCAGTGGTGGGGCATGGAAGGATGCGCCCATCGAAGGTTTCGAGCGAATCAAGTTTTTCCGCAGTCCAATCGCTAGTGGTATTTGGGGCATAATTTTTTCTTTTTTCACTTTTAATTATTCGCTACTATTGGTTGCCAGTTTGGGTGGCGAACGGATGTTGGTCGAACTTTACAAGACCTTCATTGTCCAAAAAGTTCCTGGCAAGTTCAAGGCAACCAAACCAGCGTTTCTAGAGTGGAAAGAAAAAAGAAAGAAATTCATAATTCCATACTTTATTACATGGATTGTATTTTTTTTCTTGCTTTTTTCCTGATCTCAAGAATATCACTCAACTTGCTCCCTTTGGTCGCACCACGTTGCACTCTCACTTCGGTTGCTTAAAAATTCTAGCAACCTTGTTCGGGACACATAACACTGTATATCTGGCTCGTCGGTTGCACCTCCTCGACCCATATCGTTCACGCTCTGCTAAAATCAAGCATAGAGCGTTTCGACATCAGATATACAGAAACGTTATGTGAAATACATGTTTTCCTTTTGTGGGGCTATCGCCCCAGCTCTTAAAAAGAATCTGATTTTGTTTTTCTTTTATATAGAGGGGAAATATGGAGTTTTCTCCGCTCCGTTGCGAAAACGCTTTAATTTTAATATTTGTTATGTCGCCCTCGTGTTAAGTGGCTTGACTGCCAGTATTTAACCACCATAAAATGAAAATCCACATTCTCAGTGATATTCACAACGAATTTGAAGAATTCAAAATCCCTAAAACTGATGCGGATATATTGATATTAGCCGGTGATATTCATGTAGGCGCAAAGGGCATTGATTGGATTACAAGACAGGATGTTGGTGTCCCTGTCTTGTATATCATTGGAAATCACGAATATTACCATCATACGTATCCAGATATTTTAGAAGAAATTCGGAATCAAGCTAAAAATACAAATATTCATATTCTTGAAAATGACGTATTTACATATAATGGGGTTAATTTTTTAGGCTGTACGCTTTGGACAGATTTTAAACTTTATGGAGATTTTCATGTCGCAAGTGTTATAGCAACCCAACAGATAAATGATTTTAGAATTATTCGAATGAATTCAGCTTCCAAAAAATTCTCACCATTGTCTGCGGCAGACGCTTACTATAAATCCAAAAATTGGTTATCCCGTGAATTGCTAAAAAGGAAACACGAAAAGAATGTTGTGATTACCCATCACGCTCCAAGTATGCAATCCATTGGTTGTGAATATAAAAACGACGTACTTTCTGCATCATTTGCTAGCAATCTTGAAGAATTTATTCTATCTCACAATATCCAATTATGGATTCATGGACATGTTCATACGAAGCTAAGTTATAAAATTGGGGATACAAAAATTGTGTGTAATTCAAGAGGTTATCCGCAGGAAAATATTAAAATTTTTAATCCATGTTATTGTGAAATCGTTTAATGTCATATACGCGAATAAATCATCTGCTGATTTTTTTAAATCAATATGAAAAGACTCTCATTGTTCATCGGCTAATGAAGCTTTACTGTAAATAGAAAGGCAGAACAGGGAGTTTTGGACTACGGGCATTCACCCCTTTAATTCCCCTCTGCCCTTCGCCCAAAACGGAAAAATAAAAGCAGATTCTTTTTAAGAGCAGTTTCTTTTCAAGAAACTAAAGGAAAACATGTACATCATATAACACAGCGTATGCGGCTACAGCTTGCTCCGTACCTCCGCAAGCCTACGCCCATATTTGCCACTGCTACCGCTTCGCGATATTATAGCAGTGGCAAACATCGCATACGCAGAAACGTTGTACGCAATTCAAAAAATATTTTTCAACCAGTGAAGGTTGATAGCAGGGGGAAGCAAATTTGTTATCTATAGAGGGAATCAAATAAGTGCTACAATTATCACAACATGCAAGCAAACGAATCAACAGTAGACCAAATCCCCATAACTACTGATCCTCAATCAACTACTACTCCCATAGAACCACAAACCCCACCACAGCAACCCACATCTCCTAAGAAAAAACCTTGGACATTAATCTCTCTTGTTGTTCTACTTATCAGTGTAACAGGAGTATTAGGATACAAATCCTACCAAGTAAAACAACCACTAGAAAATCAACAACCAACCCCACTACCATCTTCGGGAGCTGTTAATCGCGATGTTACAGGAGAAGTTTATTACGGAATATTTACAACTGTTTCTAATTGCATGATCCCAGAAGGTTGTGGCCCAAGATACAAACTTTGGGACTCTGAGATGAAATCCTACACTCCTTTGCTCGGCAATATTGAGGATGGTCATTCTGGTTTAATCATTCAAGTAATTGGTGAAAAAACTACTTTACCAAAATCTAAATATGACGATATGAATTACCAAGGTCCAACCACTGCAATAAAGGTAAATTCCTACAAAACCCTAAGCAAAATAGCTTATCATGAATTCTTAAAAGAGAAGGCCGGAGTATATACTATACAAAACTATCCCTGTCTTGCTAAAAAAGTGTACGGAATCACATCTACCTCATGGGATAAAAGTTTTGGCTGGGAAATTCAAACTAATCAAGCTATATTAAAAGTCAGAATGACTGATACATCGTCTGATAAGGCGTCACAACCTTATTACGAACTTTGGTATGACGGTAACTCAGGTGGCTTTGTTAAAGAAATCAAACAGCCAATTGAAAACAATTTTTGTAATAATTAGGGTACACAACCAAGCTGAAAATAAAGACAGTGCGATAGATGAATTGGGCTCAGGCATTCACCCCTTTGGTTCCCCTCTGCCATTCGCCCAAAAGAGAAAACAAATTTATCCCAGAGAGACTTAAGAGAGTGAAGGTTGAAAAATATTTTTTGAACTCGCTCCCTTTGGTCGCGCCCCGTTGTACTTTCACTTAAGCGATAAGAAATCATATCGCTTTTCGTTCTGGGCGTATAACAAGGGATATACGGTTCGGGGCTCGGCTCGCCCCTCACCCAAATTTTTCTTTCACTACGCTACAGAAAAACTTCGTATATCCCAAACGTTATGTGAAATAAATTTATTCCTTTATAATGAATTTATGAAAAAACTAATTGTTTTAACAATCACAGCAACAATCATTGTCGTCTTGGCTTTTGTATTTCTATCAAAGGTTCCAAAAAGTTCAGAGGTGACTGACATAGAAAAACCTCCTATTGTTGACCACTTTGCTTGTAGCGACTATTGTCCTGGGCCTAGAGAGAAATATATGGTCAAGATTTATCAAGGTGTTGAAGATGATGAAGAATGCCGTAAGCTTGGAGGTCGCCCCTCAAGCTATACTGGCTGGGGAACTTTTAGAATTTGTATAGCGGAATAAATTTCCATCGCCTAACACGGACTATACGGTAAATTTTGAAGAAATTTAACCCAAATCCTGATAAAATCAGAATCAGGACTTCGTATAGTCCGAAACGTTAGGCGAAATAAATCTGAGTATCTATTCTATCGTGATGAACATCTCAAAAATCCTAAACAATAAATTTCTCGTTTTAAGTGTGGTGGGAGTTCACGCAGGAGAAACACTTTTTGGCATCCTCGATAGAAAACGACAAGAGATTAATAACACTGGGAAAACATTTTGGTTGATCAAGTCTTTTCGTGCTAAAACAGGACAAATTCAGCAAATCTGTCAAACTGCCCTTAGTAATTCACAAGAAATTTATTGTCTTTTTATTGCCCCATCTCAAAAAGGCGGTGCCCAACCAACCAAAACAATATCAAAAGCACAACAGTTTTCTGACGATAATGTTAATTGGTTAAATGTTCCTAAGGAAATTAAGGTAACCGGAAAAGTAGACAGCAATACAACAGGGCTTGTTTTGGATGAGATTGGTGTTGTTAAAAATATAAAGATTGATCTGTGGCAATATTCGGATTTTTTCGATGATTCTAGATCTGTAAAAACATCACAAGGAGCGTCTACTGTTTGTGTAGTTAAAAAAAATAGCCAAGGTATGAAATCAAGATATCGAGATATAATTGCAAGCAGTAAGTTAAAAGCTCCTTATGCTGTTTATTTAAAATAGATACCCAGATTTACTCAGGGGGTCGTTGCACCACGCTCACCCAGATCACCACAGTTTATAATACAATTCAGTTATCAACCTTAATCAATCAAATGAAAGAAACCCTGTCATATCTGGGAACCAAGCTATGTGAGAACCTTCCACTAGATTTAACTTGGTTTGAACAAGATGGTCGGTGCACCAAACTATATCCAAATGCTATACTTACTCCATGAACAACAAAAAACAAACCGCCGTAGTAGTCATCCCCACATATAACGAAGTCGATTCAATCGGCAAGATGATTGATCACCTATTTAAGAAAACCTTTCCCCAAATAAAAAACTGGCACTGTAAATTATTGGTAGTCGACGACACCTCACCCGACGGCACCTACAAAGTAGTTCAAGAAAAACAAAAGAAATACAAAGACCTTTATTTACTATTAAACAAAGAAAAAGCCGGTATAGGTAACGCTTACGTTAAGGGCTTCAAGGAAGCCATGAATAAATTAGACGCAGACACAATCATAGAGTTCGATAGCGATTTCCAACACCCACCAGAAACTATCCCCGCCATGTTAAAAGAAATCGAAAACGGCGCAGACTACGTTTTGGGTTCCAGAAAAATCAAAGGTGGCAGTAATCCCAAAGGTTGGGGATTCAAAAGAGTTTTCTTCTCAGAAGTAGGTGGTTTTACGGCCCGTTTTATCCTCTTCTTCCCTTTCAAGAACTTCTTCAAAATCACCGACCCCACCACCGGTCTTAAGGCCAGTAGAGTCAAGGGTTTTGTAAACAAAATGGACATGGACAATCTCTACACCAAAAGCTTCGCCTACAAATTAGAGTTTTTGTTCAAAATGGTCTTACTTGGAGCCAAAATAAAAGAAATTCCCCTACAGTTTGGCCTTCGCACGGTAGGTGAGTCAAAAATTGAACCTAAAACCGCTGCAGACACTCTAAAAACAGTTTTGCACGTAAGATTATATGACGATCCTTTTGTAAAAAAATTCTTAAAGTTTGGTACGGTAGGTTTCATCGGTTACTTAGTCAATGCTACCTTACTTCAGTTAGTTGCCAATCTAGGTCAACCAGAGTGGATGGCTTGGGGTGTCTCCACAGAAGCCGCCATCATCTCCAACTTCACTCTAAATAATATCTGGACCTTCAAGTCAGATAAAATCAAAGGCTTGTCCGCCCTCACTAAAAAGTTCCTCCAGTTCAACTTCACTTCAGCTGGCGCTTTAATTATTCAAACTGTAGTCGGCACCATCGGTGTCAGTGTATTTGGTGCCCAGTATCGCCAATTACTCCTCCCATTCATAATCCTTTTCCTCGTCCTCCCCTACAACTGGATCATGTACAACAAAATCATCTGGAAGAAAAAATGAATTTATAAATACGGTGCCCAATCGGCGACTGGGGCCATATTGTTCAAAATAAAATTAAGAGCAAATAGAAAAGCGGGAATAACGACTATGGCTAAGGCCCATTTAAACTCCCTTTTAGCCAGCACATCTTTGTAGCCTAAAAGCATTAGCGGGAATATGGGGATAATGTAACGGGCCAAGTCTCTATGTGAAACAAACAAAGTAGACGCAAAAAATATGCCTGCAAACCCAGCCAGTAATTTTTCATTTTTTAACCAAAGTTTGGCTGTCCCCACGCCATAAATTAACCAAAGCCAGATAATTTCCTCTAGCCAAAAATCTCCCACCCAAGCTCCACCCTTACCAAATATAGAAAACGGTGGCCAAAACAAATGAAAATTATCACCACTATTTAAATATGCCCAAAAATTACCAGTCCGTAACCAATAAAAACCAAAAACCAACAATACCGTCAGGGGAATCAAGCTGGTCTTCAACCAATTCACAGTCGCGATCGCGACTCTCGTTTGGTTTTTTATAACCTGCAACAGCTCATACAGTCCAAACGAGGCAAACAATAAAATTGCTGGGCTCTTGGTTAGTTGTGCCAAGGCCCCCCACAATCCAGCCTGCCAGTATTTTTTATTTTTGTAAGCCATTAACGATAGCAAAATAAAGGCCATAAACCAGCCCTCGAGTGAACCTGTCGAACGCAAGGCAATCCATCTAGCCGGTAAAACTAAACTAACCACCCCCAAGCAAAAAGCCTGTTTGGGTTTGACCCCAAAATGAACTAAAAATTTATATAACACCAAGTAAAAGATCGCCACTCCTAAAAGACTGGCAAAAAGCATGGCCCAAGGACCTGGTAAGAAAAGATCAAACAAGAAGATTATTGCTGGATACAAAGGCCAGTGAGCTGGGTAGTATTCCAAAGGTAAAGGAGAAGAAAAATCAGCAGCAATAGCCGTTTTGTTGTACCAAGTCTTAGCAATAATTAAATAATTTGGCCCGTCAAAATTCTTCCATAAAACAAGTGGCCCTTCACTTAAATTAAGCCCCCAAAAGTTATCTAGCCGTAAATAAAATGGTAACCACACCAAAAAAACAGAAAAAACCGCTAAACCAACCAGCACCCATTTATTAACCAGTTTCTTCATTATCTATAGTATACTTAAAAAATAATGAAGAAGCTTTCAGAACTTTCCTTGTTCCTCCCTGCCTACAACGAAGAGAAAGTAATCAGTCAAACCATCATCAAGTCAGACGCAATTCTAAGGAAAGTGGCTAAAAAATACGAAATTTTGGTGGTCAATGATGGTTCAACAGACAGAACAGAAGAAGTAGTTAACCAGATAATTAAAAAAAATCCAAACGTAGTAAGAATGATCACCCACAACCCTAACAAGGGTTATGGCGGCGCCTTAAAAACCGGTCTCTACGGGTCAAAATATAAATACATTTCCTTCATAGACGCCGATGGCCAGTTTGACTTTGCAGAAATTGGCAAGTTTATTAAATACATTAATGATTACGATTTGGTTATTGGCTACAGGCAAAACAGAGCTGACTCTGGTTTAAGAATTGGCACAGCCTATCTTTTAAAACTTTGGAATTTATTTTGGTTCAAATTCTGGGTCAAAGACGCCGACTGTGGTTTCAAGTTAATAAAGAAAGAAGTGGTAGATAGGTTGCCCAAATTAAAAACAGAGTCAGCCATTACCGAAACAGAGTTTTTGATCCGCGCCAAAAGAGCCGGATATAAGTTCAAAGAAGTTCCGGTAGGCCATTACCCAAGAACTACAGGCAAGTCCACCGGTGGCAATTTAAAGGTAATTTCTAAAGCCGTAAAAGAAACTCTCCAGCTCTGGTGGGCCCTAAAATAACATGTGTTGTAAAAAAATTAAGCAATTTATTCAAAAAAATCGCCTAGAGATAATCGCCTTAACAGTTATCGTTTTTGCGGCTCTCTTGCTTCGTCTCTATCGTATCGATGAATATCTCACTTTTTTAGGCGATGAAGGCAGGGATGTTAGGGTGGTAAGAGATATTCTAAAAGGCAATCTGGCTTTTATTGGCCCGCAAACCAGCATCGGTAATATGTACTTAGGTCCTTTGTACTATTATCTAATGACCCCCGCCCTTTTCTTATCAGGTTTAAATCCAGTTGGCCCAGCAGTTTTGAATGCCATTATTGGTGCCCTTACCATTGGTTTAACTTGGTGGGTAGCCCGCACATGGTTCAACCCACTCTCTGGTCTGGTAGCCGCTTTTCTTATGGCCATTTCTCCAGTGGCTATAATTTATTCGCGTTCTTCATGGAATCCAAATCCTATGCCCCTTTTTGCCCTATTAAGTATTTTTAGCATATATCAAGTTTGGCAGGGTAAAAACCGCCGCTGGTTAATCTTAAGTGCCATATCTTTTGCCTTTGCTTTGCAAATGCACTACCTAGGGTTATTGTTAATTCCAACTCTAGCAGCCTTCTGGCTTTTATCAATAAAAAAGAAACAGTTTCTGGCCACCAGTTTAAAATCCTTAGTAATTTTTCTATTTTTAATGAGTCCCTTGGTATTATTCGATCTAAAACATAATGGGTTAAACTACAACGCTTTTAAAACATTTTTCACCACTCAACAGACCACCGTAAATCTAAATCCAGTCAATCCTGACCGATTATTTCCTGTCTGGAACAAAATAACCGCCGATCTACTGCTTGGACAAATAGAAGAAAATGTTGTCTTGATATCTTTTTCGGTTTTTCTACTTGGTCTTTGGGCTTTTGCCAAAGAAAAGAAAAAAGCCCCCGCAATTATCTTGTTTACCTGGATAGGTTTTGCCGTTTTAGGTCTTAGTATGTACAAACATCCTATTTACGCTCACTATTTTGGTTTCTTTTGGCCAGCAATTTTTATACTGATTGGTTGGGTAATTAGCCGATTATTCCAAGGTACATACGCTCATAAATTCTTGAGCATAGCTTTATTTTCTTGGTTAGTTATTGTTAACATTAACAGATCCCCTCTTAAACAAACCCCAAACAATCAGCTTCAAAGAACTAAAGATGTAATTGACCTAGTAATAAAAGAATCAGCTGGGGAACCATTCAACTTCGGCCTAATTGCCAAACAAAACTACGACGAATCATATAGGTATTTCTTAGAAAATAAAAAGGCAGAAATGATAAGGGGGGAGGATGGCATCTCAGATCAGTTATTCGTGATTTGTGAAGATCAAGACTGTCAACCAGAAGGTAACCCTGCTTGGCAAATTGCCATTTTTGGTCCGGCCGACACCGTAGCAGACTGGCAAATAGATCACATAAAAATTTTCAAACTCACTCATGCAAAATAAACACAAAATAATTTTGGCAATCCTCCTCCTCGGTGCTTTTTTTGTTCGCTCTTATCGTACCGACGCACTTCTAAGATTTTATTTTGATCAAGGAAGAGATGCTCTAATTATCCACGAAATGATCCACACACCTAAGCCAGTTTTAGTTGGCCCCACCACCGGCCTTGCCGGAATCTTACGGGGTCCTTTATTCTATTACCTTCTTCTTCCAGGTTACCTAATAGGGCAGGGGAGTCCAATAGTTGCGGCCATATGGTTGCAGATAATCAACATGGTTGGTCTCTACTTTATCTATCTCTCTGCTAAGGCTTTATTTTCTCCCACGGCTGGTCTGGTAGCTGTATTTTTATTAGGGTTTTCAAACCACTTAGTCTCCCTATCTCGTTGGCTTTCTGAACCCTCACTCATTTTTACCACCGTCCCCATCATGATCTACAGCCTAATTCAAATAATTAAAGCCAAAAAAACATCACTCTACTGGCCCATTACTGCCCTCATGCTAGGTCTAAACCTTCAACTAGAGATTGCCTCAGAAATCTGGTTTATCCCCGCCGTTTTTCTGTTTTTCTTGTTCCAAAAAAAATACTGGCCATCTGTCAAAACCTTAATTTCCTCGGTTTTTGTATTTCTTTTAACCCTCATCCCCCAGGTTTTATTCGACTTTCGCCATGACCACATAATGTTCAAGGCTATAATAAAACACTTCGCCGACTCTACCAATCCAAGTTTTATCTTTTCTATTCCAAAGACAATTGACCGTTGGCATTTCTATCAAGATACTTTTGCCACCCTCTTGATTCCTCAAAACTATCTGTATCTAACTTTAGTTTTAGTTTTAGTTCTCTTTGTCTCATTAACTACCAAAAAATACAAAACTTCAATTAATTATCTTCTGCTCTGGTTATTATTCTTTCCACTTCTGGTTTTAAGTTTTTATAGAGGCAATCAAGGTAATTTTTATAGCTACTATCTCGTTGGTCTTTTTCCCATATTTATTATTCTAGTTTCAGGCAGTATCGCACATCTATTTACCAAAAAACATTGGGCTATAATTCCTGTAATTATTTTATTTCTATTCGCCAAGCCAAACTTTATTCTATTAAAGAACTATCTTAACTCTAGTTTCTCTGGCCCAGAAAATATTAGTTTTGGTAATCAACTCCAGACCATCGATTGGGTTTACCAGCAAGCTGGTAACGAACCTTTCAATATCGACGTTTACGTTCCGCCGGTAATTCCTCACGCTTACGACTATTTATTTTTGTGGTACGGTCCAAAAAAATATGACCGCCAACCAAGCAAAGAACTTGTCCCCTTACTGATTACACTTAGCGAGGTCGATCCACCTCACCCAGAACGACTTCAGGCTTGGATGGACCGCCAGTCAGGTATCGGTGAAATCAATAAACAAGAAAATTTCGGTGGCATAGAAGTCCACCGTCGCCTTAGGCTACAATAAACCGCATGAAGCCCAAGGTCTCCATAATTATCCCCAACTATAACGAAAAGGAAAATCTAGAGCGTGGGGTGCTAGAAGAAGTTGTAAATTATCTTAGAAAGGCCAAATTTACTTGGGAAGTAATAATAAACGACGACGGCTCTACCGATGGCAGTATAAAAATTCTAGAAAGCTTTGTAAATAATCATAAAGGTTTCAAACTAATCAAAGGCAATCATGGTGGTAAAGCCCAGGGTCTTTGGAGTGGTATAAAAAAAGCTAAGGGAGAAATAGTTTTATTTGCAGACATGGATCAGTCCACGCCACTAAAAGAAATAGAAAAACTTCTTCCTTGGTATAAAAAAGGTTTTAACGTAGTTTTTGGTTCCAGAGGTAAGGCTAGAAAAAATTTCCCATTTGTTCGTCAACTCACCTCTTGGGGTTTCAGAGTCGTCCGTCAAACATTCTTGCTAAAAAATATCTCAGACACCCAGTGCGGCTTTAAATCATTAAAGAGAGAAATAGCTTTACAAATCTTTCCCAAATTATCCGTAATAAAAAATGCCAAAAATGCCAAAGGTTGGACCGTCTCCGCCTACGACGTAGAACTGCTATTTCTAGCAGAAAAAACAGGTCACAAACTAAAAGAAGTTGATGTAGTCTGGCAAAACGAAGACGTCTCCACCGGCAAAGGTAAAAATTTCATAACCGAGTCAATCGACATGTTTAATCAAATAATAACCGTAAAATTAAACGACCTTAAAGGTAAATACAACTAATGAAAAAGTTTTTAAACCCCCCCAAGCCAACATTCCTCAAGTCAAAACTCCCCAAGCTAACATTCCTCAAGCCAACATTCCTCAAGCCAACATTCCCCAAACCAAAACTCTGGCACACCATCGCCCTCACCGCAACGATCGTCGCCTTCTTTGTCCTCCGCCTGATTAATTTAAACGGCCTGCCTGTTTTTGTAGACGAAGCCATTTACATTCGTTGGGCCCAGGTTATGAGATCAGAACCAACCTTAAGATTTTTACCACTTCAAGACGGCAAGCAACCACTTTTTATGTGGGCCATGATCCCCATGTTTAAGATCTTCAACGACCCAGTCATAGCTGGTAGGGTTCTTTCAGTATTAGCAGGTTTTGGTAGTCTTTTGGGGTTAACCACTCTCTCCTATTTATTATTCTCCTCTCTTAAAATTAGTCTAGTAACCGGTCTTTTATACGCCATTACTCCATACACAGTTTTCTTCGACAGACTAGCCCTAGTAGATAGTATGTTGGCCATGTTTGGAATCTGGTCATTGGTCATTGGTTACTTGTATGTAAAAAAACCCAGACTAGATCTGGCAATGATCTTAGGAGTAATTTTAGGCTTAGCTTTTCTAACCAAGTCCCCCGCCATATTTTTCTACCTCTGGCAACCCATCCTCGCCATCTTCTTCTTCAAAAAATTGCACTTCCGAAGTGCAATTAAATTGCTCGCTGGCTGGCTTTTAGCTTTTGTTATTTCCCAAGCAATTTATAATATTTTGCGATTAGGTTCCAATTTCAACATGGTGGGTTCAAGAAACCAAGACTATTTATTTTCATTCTCAGAAGTACTACAACACCCCCTGAACCCCTTTACCGGTAACTTAAAGTCAACCCTTTCTTGGATTTTCACCTTACTTACTCCACCCATAGCCTTGTCAGCACTTCTTTCTTTCTCAAAAAAAGAAACTAGAAGAAAGGCCCTAGCAATTTTAACAATCTCTATGACACCCCTAATAGCCCAAGCATTAATCGCCAAGGTTTACACCCCAAGATATCTTTACTTTGCAGTCCTACCCCTAATCATATTAACCTCTCTTGGTCTCGTCTGGATTAGTAAAAAAGTAAAAAAACAAACTCTTTTAATCTTGCTCGTTCTTCTGTTCCCTCTAATTACCTCGGTTTTCTACATATTTAAACCAGCAGAAATCAACATGCCCAGCCGTATGCGTCATGGTTACCTAGAAGAATGGACCGCTGGTTGGGGGCAAAAAGACTTTGCTAATTACCTAATCAATCTATCTAATCAAGGTAAAACTATAGTGGTGGGCGCAGAAGGCTACTTCGGTACCCTGCCAGACGGTCTGCAAATCTATACAGAAGGTCGTCCAAACATTACCGTTATTGGTATTGGTCAACCGGCTGTAAAAATCCCAGAGGCGTTAGAAAATACTTCCAAAGAAAATCTAATTTTCTTAGTAATCAATAAATCAAGAAATAATTTAAAACCCCATGATCTTCAAAAACTAGAGTTAATCAAAACCTACCCCAAACCTGCCCGCCCAGATGGAACCCAAGAAGAACTCCAGGTCTACCAGTTAATCAAATAGACTAAAACTTACTATTGACTTCGGATAGTATTCGGTATAAAAATAGTACAATCAAGTGTACGAAAAAATCGTACAGTTGAAACCGTGACAAATTGTCACGGTTTGAAAATGAAAGCATCAAACATGAACAACGCAATAGCTTTAACACATCTTTCCCAAGATCCAGTATTAAAAAAACTAATAAAAAATTACCCGCCATTTAACTGGCCCAAAACAGGGGACATATTTACAGACTTAATAGAGTCAATTATAAATCAACAACTATCTTTGGCGTCTGCCGCTAGTATCTACGCTAGATTCAAAAAACTATTCAAAAACTCGATCACCCCCAAAAATACCCTTAAACTTACCATTGATCAGCTAAAAAGCGTGGGTTTGTCCGGGCAAAAATCATCCTACATTCAAAACGTGGCCACCGCCATTATTTCAGGGGAATTAGATGTAAATAAACTTAAAAAATCCACTGACCAAGAAGTAATAGACCAACTCACTAGTATCAAAGGCATCGGTCCTTGGAGTGCCAACATGATCTTAATGTTCTCACTTAATCGTCCAGACGTCTTTCCGGTAGGAGATTTAGGAATAAGAACTGCCATGAGCAAGTTATATAAACTAGACAGAGAAAATCTAAAGGCCATGATAATAATAGCCAAAAAATGGTCTCCGTACCGCACCCTAGCCAGTCGTTATCTCTGGCAAAGCCTTGACAATCAATAGTGTGTGCAATAATATACAAGTATGTATACAAATTTAAACACATATTCAGTAACAGATTTAAGACAAAAAACCTCTAAAATTTTAAACGAGGCTGAAGATAATGGGTTTGTCAATATCGTACAAAACAGTAAACCAAAGGTAGTTGTTGTAAGCCCCCAGTATTTATTTGCACTCCAGGAAGCGTACGAGGACTACTTAGACAACATAGAGTTTGACGAAACCATAAATCTAAAAAGAACGCCTTTTAAAAAAGTTTTAGAAGAAATCCAAAAAGCTTAATGGAAATTCTTCTTTCCTCCAAAGCCAAAAAACAGATCAAGAAACTACCGCCTCAAATGCGTATCTTATTAACTGGTAGTATTGTCAAGTTGTCAGAAAACCCAATGTCTCCAAACTCCAAAAAATTAGCTGGCAGAGAAAACTGGCGTCTTCGGGTGGGCAACCATCGTATTCTTTATACCTTCAATAAAAAAGAACTAATTATTTTAAGTCTTTCCCATCGGCGCGACGCATACCGCCTCTTCTTGTTCTAAAATAACATTTATGTGGATAAAAAGATTCTTGCTTCTTGCTCTTATCGTTCGAATCATTTTTCTTTTTTGGAGCAATATTGATCTTTATACCAAACCATACGACATCAACAAATCAATAGACCGTTATAATCAATCACAGTACACTCAGGGTGATAAAGCCAAACTAACCTTATCAGATAGCGAACTCTACATAGTCGAGGGTTACTCTTTAGTAAACGGTAAAGACCCAGAACAAATGTTCCCAGGCCACCCAGCTCTAGGAAAAGTCTTCTTTGGTTTGTCATTAAAACTGTTCGGCAACCCGTATATTATTTCTTATCTTAGTTTTTTGTGTCTAATTCTGTTTTTCTATCTATTTACCAAATCAGCATTTCTCACTTTAGTTATCACCTTTGAACCGCTGTTACTCAGTCAGCTAACAGTTTCCTTATTGGACATCCAACTGGCTGTTTTGCATTTATTAACACTTCTTTCATACCAGCGCTTCCGATCGGCCAATCACTCATTCAAATGGTCACTTCTTACTTGTTTATTCCTTGGTCTCTCAATCAGCATTAAGTTTTTTCCATCCAGTATCCCTTTATTTCTTGCTTTGATAGTCGACACCACCCTCACCGGTGATTTTACTCACTTTTCTCGTATAATAAAATCCTTACCCGCGACAGCCTTGGGTTTTCTTGCCGGCAACTTTACCTACTTTGTTCATCACCCATCATTAATCTCGTTTGCCAAGTTTTTCCGCTATCAAGTCAACTGGTGGGCCGGAGGTCCACAAGCACCACCGTTGGGGGTGTGGAAAATAATCTATCTCAACCAATGGCCAACTTGGTGGGGTGATGGCACAATACAGGTTGAAAACTGGTGGATAATTTGGCCAATAATCTTCTCATTAAGC
Organism: Patescibacteria group bacterium; assembly: GCA_018819325.1. Lineage (GTDB taxonomy): Bacteria > Patescibacteriota > Microgenomatia > UBA1400 > MFAQ01 > JAHITH01. The sequence continues at coordinate 4,154 of JAHJQJ010000083.1, read as the reverse complement.
CTCTTTTCTTGGCGATCAAGAGTGATTTATTTATATATACTCTGCTCCCTAATCCTCTTCAGTTTAGGAATATTTTTTCCCCGTTATCTTGTTCCTATCATTCCTTTTGTTTACTACTCAGCTTACGGTACAATAAACAGGCTATGGCAAAAGGTAAAATCAGCGCAGTAAAGGTAATTTTTTTTCTTACCTTACTTTTCATTCCCGCAATTTTTGATTTACTTAAACCTGGCTACTTCCCCATGCACGACGACTTGCAAATCTTCAGACTCTACGAATTAGACAAATGTGTTCAAGACGGCCAGTTACCCTGCAGGTGGATTCCAGACGGTGGCTTTGGTTACGGCTACCCCATGTTCCATTTTTATCCACCATTACCTTATTATCCAGCCGAGGTAATGCACCTTTTGGGGGTCAGTCTTTTCACCTCAATTGAAGTAATGTTTATTCTGTCTCTATTGCTTTCTGGTTACTTTATGTATTTTTTAGCCAGCGAATTTTTTGGGACCATGGGCGGTTTGGTAGCGGCCGTTTTTTACGTTTACGCTCCGTATCACTCATTAGACGTCTACGTCCGTGGAGCCATGAACGAAGCTTGGGGCATGGTCTGGTTTCCATTAATTCTCTTGTTTAGCTACAAACTAATCAAAGCAAGTAAATACAACCGTAAATATTTCTTGGGCCTTTCTCTTTCTATTGCCGCCCTCCTGCTTTCACACAACATAATGACCATGATTTTTGCCCCAGTAGCAGTAATTTGGTCTCTTTTCTGGTTTTGGCAAAAGAAAACCTGGAAAAACTTAAAACTCTTAGTTCTTGGTGGCCTCTTAGCCATAGGTTTGTCAGCTTTTTTCTTTATTCCGGTAATTTTAGAAAAATCTTCCGTTCACGTAGAATCCATAACAGTTGGCTACTTTAACTACTTGGCCCACTTTGCCGATTTAAAGCAAATGTTTATAAGTAGATTTTGGGACTATGGCAGTTCACTCTGGGGTCCAGATGACGATATGGCTTTCCCCCTTGGTCATTTTCACTGGATCTCCGCTGGTATAGTGGGTCTATTAGCTCTGTTTCGTTTCAAGAAACATAAAAAAGAACGACGATTACACTTACTCATTGGCTTATTACTGGCAGTGTCTTTGGCTTACACTTTTTTAGTTCATTCCCGTTCGGTCTGGTTCTGGGACAATTTACCAATCCTTTATTACACCCAATTTCCTTGGCGCCTCCTCACTATTCCGGTTTTTCTAATGTCATTCACGGCAGGAGCACTTTTTATGTTTATAGGTAAAGAACCAGACTCCTCTGTCATTCCGACCGGAGCAGAGCGTAGTGGAGGAATCCCTCTCAACTGTAAGACTACCAGCCACAGGGATCTCTCCACTTCGTTTCACTTCGGTCGAGATGACAAAAGAAAAATCCTGGCAACTCTCTTAATCACTGGCGTCATCCTTTGGAACTTGCCATTTTTCAAAATGGACTATCCGGTCAACATTACCAGAGAAGAAAAACTTTCAGGTTGGCTTTGGGAGCTCCAAGTCACGGGTGGAATTTTTGACTACCTGCCTAAAACTGCCTCTCGCCCTCCAGGTGACGCAGGTTTCAGCATTCCTCAGTTTATAGAAGGCAATGGAGGAGTCCTAGATCTAAAAAGGGGTAGTAATTGGACAACTTTCACCACCAACGTATCCACAGAAAACGCCAAGTTAATGATTCCAATCTTTGGCTATCCTGGCATGAAGGTAAAAATAAATAATAAACAAGTCCAGTATCAAACAGATGAAGATCTGGGCAGAATAATAATTGACCTCAATCGGGGTGTGTCCAATATTAGTGTTAAACTTCACAAAACACTTGTACGGCACGCATCAGACCTTGTCAGTCTTTTATCGTTACTTGTATTATTTAAAATAATCTATTCTAAAAATGAGTGAAACCCAACCGCTAGAACTTGATCCAGGTACACCAGAAATAGATTTGGCTCAAGTTAGCAAAAGATCTGTATCGGGAATTTTATCACTTACTTCTCGTACCTTTCTTGTTCAGATTACCACCTTTTTAGCCACCTTAGCTCTTACCGTTTTCTTAAGTCCGGAAATTTATGGTATCTTTTTTCTAGTCTCTTCAGTAGTTAACTTTCTTACCTATTTTTCAGACATAGGTTTAGCCGCCGCCCTAATACAAAAAAAATCTAAAATTATAAGAGAAGATCTAACCACAACTTTTGCTATTCAACAAATACTCGTTGTGTCTCTTTTGTTGATACTAAAAATAGCCACTCCTACCATTCGTTCTTTCTACTCAATCTCTCAAAGCGGAATCTATCTTTTATACGCCTTAGGTATATCTTTTTTCTTAAGCTCTCTAAAAACCATTCCTTCAATTCTTTTGGAGCGAAGATTACAATTCAACAAACTAATAATTCCTCAAATTGCAGAAACCTTGGTCTTTAACTTTGTAGCCGTTTATCTAGCCTGGCAGGGCTATGGTATTACCTCTTTCACTATTGCTGTTTTGTTAAGGGGAATTACTGGTCTGGTTTTAATGTACATAGTTTCTCCTTGGCGACCAGGACTTACAATCAAAAAAAGCTCTTTAAAAACACTTCTAAAATTTGGCCTACCATACCAAGCCAATACTTTTATAGCCGTCTTAAAAGACGACGGTATGACCATACTTTTAGGAAAACTAATCGGCCCAGTAGGCTTAGGTTACATTGGCTGGGCAAGTAGATGGGCCAACATGCCCTTAAGAATATTTATGGATAACGTCAGCAAGGTAGCCTTCCCCGCTTTTTCCAGGCTCCAAGACAATAAAGAAAAATTACAAAGAGCAGTAGAACTAAACATCAAATATCTAAGTTTGGCAGTATTCCCCATTTTTATAGCCATGGGCTTTTTGGCAAGACCATTGGTAGAAATAATCCCCAAGTACACCAAGTGGTTGCCCGCCCTTATTCCTTTATATTTATACCTTTACAACGCCGGTTGGGCCACCGTTTCTACTAGTCTCACCAACGCCTTAAACGCTGTGGGTAAAATCCACATCACCTTCAAACTTATGCTAATGTGGGCTTCGCTCACTTGGGGCATAATGCCATTTTTGGCCATAAAGTACGGTTATCTAGGTGTTAGTTACGCAGCCGGTCTTATCGCCACATCTTCTCTTGTTGCTATTTTGGTCGCCAGAAAACATATCAAATTTTCCCTCCTTGATTCACTTAAAAGTCCAATTCTTTCATCCATAGGGTTGGCTGTTTATTTATATTTAGTTCACTCCTTTGCCTCCTCAGTTTCCAGGGTAACAGTTATCTCTCTTGGTGGAGTAATTATATTTACAAGTTTGGTGCTTCTAATAGAGGGCAAATCGTTTATCAACAAAACAATCAAGCTTTTTGCTTTAAGAAAATGAAAAATATTATCCTTTCAATATTCACACTTCTTATTTTCTTCCTCTTAGCTCCCCAGTCTTACGCTTACACCAAAGAATCATACGAAGCAGAATCTTTTGCAACAGTTACCATTCTTGTCAGGGGGCAAGAAAACTGGACTTTAATTAATCAAAGTCCAATAGACATACCTTTATTCCTCTATCAACAAGCTAGTCAGTCAGATATTCCAATATCCTACCTGCTGCGTTACGACGTCATAACAGACGAAGAAATTTCATCAAAATTAAGTGATTTAGTAGCCACAGACTCAACCCAAATTTTGGGTGGGTTACTAGAAGTAACCCCTAAACTAGCCCAACAAGCTAATGTAAATTATCAAAACCATGGTAGTTTTATCACAGCCAATCACATTTTTCTTTCAGGCTATGAAAGAAGTGATAGGTTAAAAATAATTGATACCTACATGGACGCCTTTTTCAACAGGTTTGGCAACTACCCGCCAGTTATAGGGGTAGATTCTCTAGATAGTTTCTCCTTTGACTATCTGGTCTCACACTATTCGGTTATCGCCGCCTTTATTCAAGATGAAACGTATCAAAGTAACAATCTTCGTCACTGGGGCGGAATCTTGGCAGAACCTTATCTTCCCAGTAAAACAAATATTTTATTACCCGCTCAAGATAGCAAAAATAAAATAAACGGTGTTATTTTTAGATGGTCTCCAGCCGACCCATTCGATTTCTTTTCAAAAAACTCAATATCT
>JAHJQJ010000082.1 GCA_018819325.1 Patescibacteria group bacterium | reverse complement strand
GATTCTCAAGTCTGTCAAGGATGCCAAAATGAAAAACACCCTTACTAATGAAGTTTGGGTTATGAGAACCGATCCTTCTAAAGATGTGGAAAACTTACTGAAAAAACTAAATTTGTCGTACTAATTTGAGCAAGTCAGGAGTGTTTGTGTACATCTTTAATGACTTTGATATCGAAAAAGGTTTGGCATAATAACGCCATTTTTCCATAACCCATGTTGTTTTCATTCATTTGTAGCTCTTCAGCTGTTCTAACGCCTGTCATTAATATAGCGTTTGTAATTGGTAGGTCTATAAGTTTATAAAAGAATGGTTCTACTATGTGGAAGGGTAAATTTGCAATAATCTGAGTTTCTACATTTCGTTTGACTAATGAATCGAAAGAAACTTGAAGAGCGTCTTTAAAAATAAACTTTATTTTTGGATCACTGTCTTGAATATCTTGTAATACCGGCCAGAATTTTTTATCAATTTCTATTCCAATAACAGAACTGGCTTGTTTAGATAGAGCCTCGGTCACATGACCTATTCCTGAACCAACTTCGATTACTTTGGCACCAATAGATACGCGATCTGCTATTAATTTAATAACCTCATTATCTATAAGAAAATGCTGGCCTAATTTTTCCGAAAGATAAAGACCATGATCTTCAAGTCGCTGTTCTATGTTGTTTTGTTCCATAATAATATTGTATACTTTTACTAAATTTCTTTTATTGTCTTTGAATTCAATAAGTAGGTTAGAATGTCATCTGTTGAATCAAATAAGTCTGATGAATTATCAACCACATAATATTTATTGGGGTTTATAAAATTTAATTGTCTTAAAATTTCGTTCTGTATTATTAAAAGTTTATCAACAGAATATCTTTCAAGTAGTTTTTGGTTACCAAAAAACATCTGATTAACTCTAGTTTTTAGATCTTGTTCACTAGAAGTAATAACTATTACCTTATTTTTGTTTTTTAAATATGGTTTTATTGTTAATGGCATTAACTGTACCCCCTCAAACACCACCTCCTTTGCACCTTGTAATTCAAGTCCTGGGATAATTTTTTTTAATAATGAGCAAACTGCTTTAGAATAAGCATGGTATCCGGTTATCATCGTTTTTTCTGTAAACTTTCCGTTTCCAATAGCCACATAACTATCGCAAGAACCATAATTAGTGAAAGGATTTCTTAGTTTTGGGGGTTTTAAGCTTTCAAGTTCTTGTGCAAGCAGTCTAATAATATCCATGTTTTGTAATGTACATCCTCTAATCATTGAGGTTACTATTGGGGCAATGCTTGATTTGCCAGAAAGTGGAGCTCCTGTAATAAAAAGCAACGATCCTGGTTTAACAAATTTATATGTAGATTTGGATATTAGTTTTTTTTTCATGACTATGTTTTTATTTCAATAATAGATTTACAGTTACCATCTTCCTCTATTTGCTCATCTATGGTTATGTTTTTATAACCATATTGTTTAACCATTTTTAGTGGCGATAATTCATCATGAAACCTTGTTGATACGGGCATAATTACACTTCCATTTTTTATTAAGTGTTTTGGGAATTGCTTATAAAAACGAGATATCACTTTATTGTCACGAATTAACGCAAGCTCAGAAGTGGATTTGGCTTTACCTGAGATTGAAGGTGGATTAAATATGATATGGTCAAAAAGAATGTCGGTAGGTATGTTTTCAAACAAGCTTCCACAATAATAAGAACAATTATTCACCCCCAACAATAATGCGTTTAACTGAGTATTCTTGATACTTGTGGGATTGATATCTGAGAAATGAACATATTTGGCTCCGTTTAATGCACAAATTAAACCCAGTAAACCACAACCACATCCCAAATCCAATACTGTTTTACCTTTGAACAGATGATTATTACTTAACATCCTGGCAAGATATCTTCCAAGATATGAATGATCAGATCTAAAAACACCACTAAGAATTATTAAAGATTTAATTTTGATATCGGAAAATGCATTCGTGAAATAGCTTGGACCCGACAGATCTTCAACTAATTTGAAGATCTCGGATGTAAATTTATTTGGATTATTCTGTTTCATATTTCTAATTTTTTGTTTATTTCATCGTTCCAAACATCATTTTTTCTTTTAACTGATAAAAACATTGATAGTTTTTGTTTAGATTTCTTTTGTAGCTTTAGATCATTAGGATTTTCAAGATTGGCCAATATTATTTTTGCTATTAATCTAGTGTCATTTGCCGAACATCCTCGTGCCGTAATCCAAGTTGCTCCAAGCCTTATACCGCTAGCAACATAAGGTCCAAATTGTTCGTTCGGTATAACTTGTCTATTTGTTAATATTCCAATATCTTCTAATAGTTTTTCGGCCTCATTACCTTTTAGCCCAAATGTTTTATAGGTGTTTAGCACCATAAGATGTGTGTCACTTCCCCCAGTTATCATTAATCCTGGATATTTTGAAAATTCTTTTTCAAATACCTTCATATTGATTAATAATCTATTTATAAACTTTCTGAACTCTGGTTTACCCGCATCAATTAAGTTTAAGGCCGTGTGGAATATTCTTCTTAATGGAACACTGGATTGAACTCCTGGATGTACTGCTTTGTCAATTTGATCACTAAGTTCTTTTTTACACAATATGATTCCTCCATGTGGTCCAAGTAGAGTTTTGTCTGGCGTAAACGTAACCACGTCGCAATAAGGAAAAGGTTGGGGAAATTTTCCTGTCACGATTAAGCCTGCCGGGTGAGATAAGTCTGCAAGTAAATATGCCCCTACTTTGTCAGCAATGTTTTTAAGTTTAACGAACTCTATTTTTCTAGGATAAGAAGATGCTCCACAGACCATCATCTTTGGTTTTACTCGAAGTGCAATTTTTTCAATTTCTTTATAATCTATAAAGCCTTTACTATTTACCCCGTAGAATTTAAAGTTAAAAAATCTCCCAGAAAAATTAATATTTAATCCATGAGTAAGATGTCCCCCAGCATGAAATTTCATTGCAAGAACTTTATCACCGTTTTTCAATAAAGCCTGATATACGGCCTGATTTGCTTGACTAACTGAATGCGGCTGAACATTGGCGTGATCTGCACTAAAAAGTTGACACGCAACTTTAGCAGCGATTTTTTCTATTTTATTAAAAGCTTCAGCGCCGGCATAAGGTCTATTGTTTAACAAACCCTCTGCTATTGCATTGTGTAAGTGATAATCAGAAAAATATTTCATTGAAGTGGGGCTTGCTGGGGCTATTAAGTTTACTGTTTCAAAATCATATCTATTTTGAGCTTCAGCAGCCTTGATTAATTCGTGTTGTAATTTATTGAAATATTTCTGTACTCTATTCATTTTTTATTTAATCTTAGATTTATTAATATGGTAATTCCCTCTTGGGTTCAGTTTTACATATTCACAGTAACCTTTTATATTTTTTAAATCCTTTATTACCTTCTTCATGTTATTTATATATGATTCATAAATTAAACCCTTTACTTCATTAGATATCGTATAATTATTATTTCGGTCTCCCTCTATAATATATTTATAATCTAATAAATTCATTCTAAAACTATGATAATGATAATAGATAAGAGGCCACTTGTTATTAATGAATATTCTACCTCCCTTATTTGAAATATCATACTTATTGACATTCCATGGAGCTATACTTGAACCTACTTCAGCAATTTCTTGAACCCTGTTAAATCTAAATCTCCAATCGTCAAGATATTTTTGATCACCAAACTTTCCGTCCTTAAACCTAGCTGAGCACCACTTTAAACATTGACGATTCCACCATTCAAGGACCCTCCTTCCTCCGGGGTTATCTCTAAACGTGACCCAGCCCGAACAATAGTATCCAACAGGATCAAATTGATGAGTTTCATTATATGAAAAATTGTTTGGTTGAATTAGTACATCTACATCTTTGCTGAAATCAAACAACGTGCTGGGATTACTAAAAAACATTAAATCTGCATCCATATATGTTACATACTCTGCTTCTTTGCGTTGAAGTGTTTTTTCTATCACAAAAGGGACGCAAGCCCAATAGTATTCATACAATCTATCTTTGTTTCCTTTTATCTTAAGTAACATTTTGTCTTCAAAATCACTGAAACGTATGGCAACCAAATTCTTCAAATTTAATTTACTGATTGCTTCATATGACAACTCATCGAAACAATAAGCATATAAAACAAAATTTTTTAAGTATTTTTGTAATGAGTAATAATTCACCAACCCCTTAGCTAAATAATTACTATCAAATAAAGTTACCAACACAAACCGCTTCATCTTATATTATTTTTATTATAATAATTCAAAACCGCCTCGCAAACATAGTTAAGCTCTTTTTTGCTCATCTCGTTATACATTGGTAGACACAAAGATTGGCCTGAAACCGAATTGGTTATGGGTAAATCTACACCTTCTTTGTAAAAATATGGCATTTTGTGAATTGGGGAAAAATACTTTTTGGTTTGTATACCCTTTTTCGCTAAATACAAAGATAACGAATCTCTTTTAGTTGTTAATATGCAAAAATCCTTATAAGTCGAAACATTACCCTTTTCAATAAATTGAAAACGAATATCACCAACGTTTCTTAACTTCTTTTTATACATAATAGCCATTTTATTTCTCTTATTAACATATTTATCAATGTTAGGAAGAGTTAAACATCCTAGAACCGCATTAAACTCAGATATCTTTCCATTCAACCCCAATGCTTGAGATTGGTAATTATCAACAAAACCATAATTGCGTATACATCTAGCTTTATCAGCCGAATCTTTCGTCTTTGAAACTATCATACCTCCCTCGGCAGACGTAACTACTTTTGTGCCACTAAAACTAAACACTTCAATATCGGCCAGGGTTCCAATTTTTTTGCCTTTATATTTAGAACCATATGCGTGGGCGGCATCGAAAATTAAATATATACCTGCCTGTTTAGCTATTTTTCTTAAGCCCTTTATGTCGCACGGATTTCCAAAAATGTGTGTAACCAATATGGCCTTTGTTTTCTTAGTTATTTTTTTTGATACATCAACAGGGTTAACGCAAAAAGTATTTTCATCTATGTCGGCAAATACGGGCTTTAGTTTGTTCCATATCACAGCGGTAGCAGTGGAATTAAAAGTAAAGGAGGGGATAATTACTTTAGAACCCTCTGATAATCCAAGTAATGATAGGGCAATTATTAAACCCATGTCTCCGTTAGCTACCCCAACAACATGATTTGTTTTTAGGTATTTTGAAACAATATTTTCCATTTGTATCAAATTGTTTGAAAAGTTAGATATCATTTTTGTATTCCAAAGTTTTTTGATGCCCTGACAATATTTAGAATAGTTAGGTAACGTTGGTTTACAAATTGGAATTTTCATTGTGTTATTCATAAAGAATAGGATCCTTTAACCCATTAGACCCAAAAGCTTTTCTCCTAGCCAAACAGTTACTACAATGACCACAAGCCTTGTTCAAGTTGTTATGACAAGACCATGTAAGATCAAATCGTACGTTCAATTTCTTTCCTATTTTAACTGCACCATTTTTATTAGTGTTTATCAGTGGAGCAATTATTTTGATATTTTTATTAAGCATTGTTCCAATGTTAATCACTTGTTGAAATGCTTTTAAATAGTCAGAACTATTATCTGGGCAGATACTATCGCCTCCCGAAGATCCCACAAAGATTGCTCTAGCATTTTCAACCTCTGCCCAAGCGGTAGCAATCGACAGAAAGATAGAGTTCCTAAATGGAACATACTCTAGTGTTTTATTATTCTCGTCTAATTTAATATTCTTATCAAATAAGGCTGACTTGCCAAAATCTTTCAACCACATTATGTCAACAATTTGTATTTTTTTTATATTGTAAAATTCTGCAATTTTTTTAACACACCATCTTTCTTTTTTTTGAGTTTTTTGTCCATAATTTACAAATAATAGACTGGGTTCGTACCCCCTGTCTCTTGCTACTGCAACAGCTACCGCACTATCTAGTCCCCCACTAAACAGACAAATTGCAATATCTTTTTTGTTAGACATTCTAGGTTCTCCTTTCTTGACCATACCAAACTAATTGGTTTCTCATTGATAATTTCCAACCCCTTTCCTTGATTTCGTGCGTAACTGTTTGTGCGTGTTTGGATACAATTTTGGCTGTTAACCCCTCTGGCATAATAATAATTTTCTGTTTTGTTAAACTACACTCATCAATGATTTGATCTATTTCGTGTAAATCGGTTTGATTAGTAACTACAAATTTAAACCATGAATTTGGTAATGTATTTATGAATTTTATAACTTCTGGTTTATATCTTCTTGTTGTTTTGTTCCCACTATTTTTTAACTTGGGAGAACAATTAAACTGACAATTGCTTAATTCTTTAATGGGCTTTATTGTTCCGTTAGTTTCAATTTCTACATTTGTGCCTGGTAATAAATTAAGTAGTTTAACTATTTTTTTCTGTTGCAATAACGGTTCTCCTCCAGTAATAACCAATCTTTTTGACGCTTTTTTATCTTTATTAAATTTTTCTTTCCAAGCTCGAGATATTTCTGATACAGCATCTTTATATCCCAAATCATATGGTTCTTGCCAATACTCGGCGGTGTCTTTGTCCCATGTATACCAAGTATCACACTTCCAACCGGTAGGTTTGCCGCAGGATAAATTACAATTATGAAGCCTTAGAAATACAGCTGGAAGACCGGCGGTTACCCCCTCACCCTGTAAGGTTGCAAAAATTCCATCACCACTAATTTTCAATTGTTCTTTCTTAAATCTTAAGTTCTCAAAGTCTTTCTTGGTGGGAACATACTTTTTCAGTCTCTTCATGCTTTGTCTTCTTTGATATCTTTTTTTGTACAAATAGCAGATCCTGTAGGTGTTTCCCAAAGTCTAATTGAATAAAGCTTGAGTCCTGTACCAAACCTATCTTTAAAAGATTTATCAAGTTCAAGAAATATCCAAGCAGCAATATTTTCTGAAGTTGAAACAAATGGTACGATTATGTGTTTTTGGTCTTTATTATTGCTAAAAAAATCAAGAAGAACCTTGTCTTTCTCCCAAACCATAAATCCATGGTCTAATACGTCATGGATTTGTTTCATTGCAATTTTTTTAATATCTCCAAAGTCAATTACCATGCCTTCGCTTGAATCTCCATTAACTTTAACTAAATCTCCTTCAACACATATTTCTGCTACATATCTATGACCATGAAGATTGCGGCACTGTGAGTTGTGGTTAGTTATTCTGTGCCCCATGTCCCATTCGATTTTTTTTGTTACTTTCATATGTTAAATATTAGTTAATATTGGATTTGTTTAATCTAATTTCCCCATTGAACTGATTGATTAAAGAGGGCTTGTTTTTTATCACTCCACGAATCTCCATTGTGTTTGTAATACATCCATTTTTTTTAACCCCTCTCATTGCCATGCAAAGATGTTCGGCTTCTATACGTATAATAAAACCTCTTGGTTTCAAATATTTTTCAATTGCGTCCGCCACCTGACAAGTAAGATTTTCCTGTGTTTGAACTCTTTTTGAGAAAATATCGACTAATCTTGCAAATTTAGAAAGACCTAGTATTTTGCCATTGGGTAAGTATCCAACATGAACCTTTCCGTAAAAGGGAATCATGTGGTGTTCACATAAACTATAAAAGTTAATATTTGAAACAGTAATTAATCCCTTGTACCCATTACTGGAAAATGTCTTAAATATCGAACTAGGATCTTGTGAATACCCGCTTAATAGTTTTTGATACATTCTATAAACCCTGCCAGGAGTTTCAATCAAACCTTCTCTAGAAACATCTTCTCCGGAGCCCTCAAGCACACCAAATACAAAGTTGGATACTAAACTGCTGATATTAGTTTGCTTATCCATATAGGTTTTAACGGTCCGATTAAAACGGAGTCCCTATTACCGTAGCACAATTTATACTACAACAAAAACATGTTGTCAAGTGATTATCTTTTCTCCCTTTATTGTATTGCATCAAAGTTGATTTCAATATATCATCAATATCACATGTCTAAATCTGTAGTGTTTTATAACAAATTTTCTCCACACTATCGTTCATATTCCCAAAAGAAAAACTTATATATTCAAGGAATTGACAGATTAATACTAAATAATTTACCCACTATCAAGTGTAAAATTATCGACATGGGTTGTGGTGACGGTGTTAGGGGAAGAAATCTTTTCCAAAAGATAAAAGGTGATGATTTGTTATTGATTGACAACAGTCCAAAAATGATTGCATTATCAAAAAAACTAAAAACAGACAATATTAGAGTTAATCGATTTAACATTTCAAAATTGAATGCTGTAAATATAATTAAGGGTAAATTCGATATTATTTTGTGTCTATGGAATGTTTTTGGACACATACCAACAGAACAAGGTAGATTAAACGCACTTAATAATATGCGAAATTTGCTCAATCCAAATGGAAGAATATATATTGATGTGAACAACAGATATAATATTATCCAGTACGGACTTAAGAATGTAGTTGTTAATATTATAAAAGATGTTGTAAAAACTAATAAGATAAATGGAGATTTTGGTTTACAAATTAGTACCCCTTCAGATCTCAAAATCAAAACTATCTGTCATATTTTTACACCAACGGAAATTAAAAATCTTATTAAGCTATCAAAACTAGAAATGATAAAGGAGATTCCTGTTAATTACTTAACTGGATTAATTGAAAAGACAATTTTTGGTGGTCAATTATTTTATATTCTTAAATTAATCTAACAAATAATATTATGTCAGTTTTTAAAAAAAATATTTTTGGAGAAGATTTAATAAACAAACTTAAGATTTTCGGGATCAACCCTAATAAAAAACTAGGACAACACTTCCTCACCGATGAGTCCTCTATAAATATACTAACAAAATCAATAAAACCAGACAGTACAATTATTGAGATAGGTTCCGGGCCAGGACAGTTAACTGAAGCCTTAGCAAGAAAAGCTAAGAAAGTTATTTCTATAGAAATAGACCTCCAATATAAGCCTATCTTGTCTGATGTCGCAAGTCATTACAATAACCTGCATTTAATATTTGCAGATGCCCTTTCAATAAATTGGCAGGAACTAATTAAAAACAAAGAAAGAGTTCAAATTATAGCTAGTCTTCCCTACCATATTACAGAACCATTTTTGCATAAAGTAAGAAAATTACCAATTTACGACATTACTTTGGTTGTAGGCGATACTTTGAATAAGGCAATACAAGCAATTGATGAAAAGGATAGTAATTTTAGTCAAAGAAGCTTGTTGGTCCATACTTTTTTCCACTCAAAGATATTAGGAACAATCGATAAACAATATTTCATTCCTGTTCCTAAAACAAATTCGGTAATAATCAAACTGATACCAAAAAAAGAAAATGAAATTTATGCAAATAGACATAGTTTTATATTTAATCAGCTATTTCTTTCAAGTACTCAGGGTATGTTAATAAAAAACTGTTTAAGAGAATCTTTTATTAGATATTCGTCAGAAAAAATTACACGGAATCAGGCAAGAAATATGATAAATGAAATGAAAATTGGTATTGATACCCTAAATAAATCTTTTGACCAACTAAATAACAACGAACTTCGAACTTTATCTAGAGCATTAAGGTAAATGTACGCGCTTTCTCTACGATGTTTTAAGGATTGATGTTTTTAGCTGGTTGACTTGTTTTTGAGTTAGGCTTTTTTTAGGGTGGCTGAAATGGAGTTTAAAGGTGTGTTTGTTGTTATAACTTTCTTGGTAGACTACCTTGGTAATTAACTTGCTGGTGGATTTAATTTTTTTGATTAAGTCCCCTATCGGTTGGTTGGAAGAAACGGTAAGGTCTTCAATAACTGGAGGATATTTAGATAAAGGTTTGCCGTGGTGAATTGAGGAACTAAGGGTGGAAATAACAGAAACGTCTAGGTTAGAGATGAATATCTCCCCCGTGAGTTCAAAATTATTTTGAACCTGGGGACTTGGTTTGCCGATTAACCCCAGATACTTATTTCCTGAATAAATATGGGCGCTGGAGTTTATGTCCCAGACAAGAGAGTCGTGGTCAAGTGGTTTAAATTTCAAATTTTTTATATTTAATTTTTGCATGAGAGACTCTACGAGACCTTTGTGGTGTCTAAAATCAATTTGGTTTGTGGTCATGGTAAGGATTGGTTTTTCTTCCGGTAGATCTTTTTCACCTCTGGGTAGATATATATTGGCTAATTCAAATAAGTAAAGTGGTTCTTTTTGGTGGTCTTGGTTGTCTTTAGTGTTTTGAAGTAGGCTTGGTATTAAGCTTCGTCTTAAATACTCGTGTTGATTACTTAATGGGTTTGTAAGTTTTAAACTTGGATTTATATCCATTTTGGCTTTGGCAAATAACTGTTTAGAAACCAAAGAAGGGTTGTAGATTTCTGTGAAACCTAGAGACTGAAGCTTATGTTTTAGGTTTTTTTCTGTTTCTAGTAGTTTATCGGGTGTGGTGTTTTCAAGCATACTGGTGGGTAAGATGGATGGTAAACGGAAGTAGCCATAAATTCTAATGATTTCTTCTGCAAGGTCTTGCTTAATTTTAATGTCGTGAGTTCGCCAGCTGGGTACTTGGCAGATAAGTTTGTTTTTTGTGGGACTAGTAATTTTAAAACCCAGATCGGTAAGGATGTTTATAACTACTTGTTTTTTTAAGGTAATACCGGCAAATTTATTGAGCCAGTTAAGACTTAAATTGACGAAGTGGGCTTTGAAGGTTTTAGGGTAGATGTCAAGAATGTTGCTGGCAATTGCGCCCCCAGCGCGCAATTGAATTAGTTTTGTACCGGCGATTAGAACGGGTAAGACTAGCTCTGGGTCAGGAGATTTTTCGAAGATTTGACTGGCTAAGGTTCTTTGTTGGGTGTAAAGTGAGGTTTTTCTAATACGTTTTGGTTCGTAAATTTGGACAAAAAGTAAAACGTTTTTAGTGTTCTTGTCTATATGGCTTAGTCCCCCACCCATGATGCCGCAGAGGTCTATTAGATTTCCTTGGCCGTCCTCGATAACGATATCACCTCCCTTTAAGATATGAGTTTTGTTGTCTAGGGTGAGGATTTTTTCTCCTGGCCTACTCTCCCTAACTATCATGGTTTTACCCTTGATCTTGTCTAGGTCAAATACGTGAACCGGTTGGCCATACTTAAGAGTGAGTTCGTTTGAGATATCGATGATGTTATTTAATGGTCTTAAACCAGAGTTGGTAAGTATTTTTTGCAGGCTTTTTGGTGAGGGTTTTACGGTAATGTTTTTTAAAGCAATGCAGGTGAATCTGGGTACCAGATCTTTGTTTTTAATTATTAGTTTGATTGGAGAATTTTTTGATAGTTTTCCTAGATCTTTTTTTGTTAAATCGTAGGGATTGTCTAAAAGTTTTGCTCGGTAGCCAAATTGGGGTAGTATACTAACCGATTCTCTAGCAATACCAAAGGCAGAAATGGAGTCGATTCTATTGGTGATGATTTCTACGTCGTAGATGGTGTCAGCAGAAACTTTATGGAGTCTGTCTACGGTTGGTCCACAAAGGCTTAAGGCGTGGGCAATTCTTTTTGGAGTTGCATTGGTTTTTAAGAATTTGCTTAGAAGTTGGTGGCTTAGTTTGATATCCATGGTTTTAAAATTGACTTAAAAATCTAAGGTCTGTTTGGTACAGGTTTCTTAGGTTGTTGCTAACCTTATGTTTCATCATTATGGCCCGTTCTATTCCCCAACCAAAGGCAAAACCAGAGTATTTATTGGGGTTCAACCGGCCATTTTTTAGAACTTGGGGATGAACCATGCCGGCTCCACCAAGCTCTAACCAGCCAGCTTTACAGACGGGGCAAGTTTTTTTTAGTCTTTGACCTGTTCCATTACAGATTGAACAACTGATGTCTACCTCGAATGAAGGTTCGGTAAACTGAAAGTGGTGAGGTCTTAACCTGATTTTGCTGTTTGGGCCAAAATAGTGTCTGGCAAAGTAGTTGGAGACGCCGATTAAGTGGGTGATGTTTATGTCTTTGTCTATCATTAAGCCCTCGAACTGGTGGAACATGGGAGAATGGGTGTTTGAAGCTTGCCTTCTGTAGGTTTTGCCGATGTTTATCATTTTAATCGGCGGGGTTTTGACCCGTTCCATTTCTCTTAGTTGACCATTAGAGGTGTGGGCGGTTAGGACGATGTTTTGATTTACATAAAAAGTTTCTTGGTCGTCTCTGCCCGGGTGGTCTTTGGGGATGTTTAGACCTTCTGCGTAGTACCAGTCGGTGTCTACTTCTGGGTATCTGCGTCTAACAAAGCCTAAGGATTTAAATATTTCTTCGATTTCCTCGATCCCTTGTGTTAAAAGATGTAAGTGGCCCTGTTGGGGCTTAATACCCGGCATGGTGACGTCGATCTTCTTTTTAGGTTTTAGGTTAAGTAGTTTTTGTTTAGTTTTGTTGATTTTTTCTTCGATCTCGTTTTTTAGTTGATTTAAGTCCTTACCGTAAACAGCCTTTTCTTTAGGGGAAAGAGATTGGAAGAGTTTGTTTACTTGTCCTTTGCGACCCAAATATTTGACCCTAATGGATTCAAGATTATCTAGGTTTTTAAGAGAAACTAGATCTTTATTTAGTTGGTTTTGTATCTGGTTTATTTTTTGTTTCATGGGTCAGATCCAGAATGGCTTTAAAGGCCTTGGGTTGGTGGATGATTATCTCTGAAAGCGATTTTCTGTTTAGTTTGATCTTCAGTTTATTTAACAGATGTATGAATTTTGAGTATGAAGGTGCTTGTTCGTATTGTTTTAGACCGGCGTTGATTCTTTGAATCCAGAGCTTGCGCATTTGACCGCCTCTTTTTTTTCTACCCTGGAAGGAGTACTCACCGGCGTGGAGAACGGCTTCGTGAGCTACCTTAAAAAGGCGGCTTTTGGTCATTCTGTAACCCTTGGCGAGTTTTAAGACTTTTTTGTGGGCTTTTCTTCTGGTGGTTCCTGTTTTTGTTCTTGGCATGGTGGTTGTATATTATATAGATCCCGCATCAAGTGCGGGATGACGTGCTAATTAGCACGTCAGTTGTGTAGCATGGCTTTGATTTTTTTGGCCATGACTCCGGTAACTTCTATATATTTTCTATATCTTCTAAGTTGACTGCTTGATTTTTTACGCCTTAGATGCCTCATGTTTGGGGTACGTCGCATAACCTTGCCAGTAGAGGTTATTTTGAAACGCTTGGCGACGATTTTTCTGGTTTTGTGTTTAATTTTAGACATTATTTTTTTGGTTTAACTTGAGCAATTAACAATTTCCCAAGAAGCTTGGGTGGTTGATCTACCTCGGCTACGTCTTCTAGTTTTAAGAGCGCGTACTGCATAACGCGATCACCAAAATCTTTCTTGGTAATTTGTCTGCCGGTGAATTTTACCACTAACTTGACCCGATCACCACCCTTTAGGAATTTAGTTGCTTTTTTTATTTTGGTGTTTAGGTCGTTTTCGGCCATGAAGGGTGAAAACCTGACCTCTTTGGTGTCTTGGGCGGATTTACCCTGACCTGTTTTATATTTTTTGGATTCTAGGTACTTGAATTTATTGAAAGCGATGATTTTGACTATTGGAGGCTTGGCTTTGTCTGAGATTTCTACTAAGTCTAGACCTTGTTCTTTGGCTAAGGAAAAAGCTTCTTGTGAAGACATAATACCAATTTGTTTATTGGCTTCATCGATGACCCTGACTTGTGGGTGTGTTATGTATTGGTTGGTGCGGTGATATTTTCTCAAGTCTTAAGGTTAAAAGATTAATTTGTCTGTTATTTCTTGTTGTATTTTAGCAGAAAACAAGGCTAATGTCATCTGGCCTAGATCCTTTTGACCTCTTTGACGGATGGAGACGAGGTCTTGGTCGATTTCTTTTTGACCCAATATGAGCATGTAGGGGGTTTTTTGAGTTTCGGCATTTCTTATTTTTTTACCTAAAGATTCGTTTGAGGTGTCTAGTTCTACCCTGATTCCCTGATCGGTTAATTTTTTATATATTTTTTCTGCTTGGGTTATGAATTTTTCTGAGATGGGTAGAATAGCTACTTGAACCGGAGAAAGCCAAATGGGGAAGGCGCCGGCAAAGTGTTCGATAAGTATCATTAGGAATCTTTCTGGAGAGCCGATAATAGCTCGATGGAGCATGACTGGACGTTTCTCTTGGCCATCACTGTCGGTATAGGTTAGTTTGAAACGTTCTGGGGCAAAAAGGTCAATTTGAACGGTGGATAGTTGCCATTCTCTACCAAGGGCATCGGTGGCCATGAGATCCATTTTGGGGGCGTAGAAGGCAGCTTCACCAGGGCTATCGTAGTAGTCGATATGGTTGCGCTTCATAATTTTTTCTGCCCATTTTTCAACCTTATCCCATGTTTTTGGATCGCCAATGTATTTTTCTGGTTGTGACTTATCTCTAGTAGACAGACGGTAACGATACTTAAAACCGTAGGTGGCCATGATTTCTTTTGTCATGGTGAGCATGGTATCAACCTCTTGATCGACCTGGTCTAAACGGCAAAATACATGGCAGTCGTCTTGAGAGAATGAACGAACTCTGGCTAAGCCTGAAAGTTCACCGGGTTTTTCGTCTCGGTAAAGCATGGCAAAGTCGGTATATCTTAAAGGAAGATCCTTGTAACTTCTAGGTTGGCTAGCGTAGATTTGAGTATGTTGAGGGCAGTTCATGGGTTTTAGGAAAAACTCTTCATCTGAATAATTGGAGACGACTCTGAACATATCACCTTTGTATTTGTCATAATGGCCGGAAGTTTTAAATAGCTCGGCCTTGGCTATTTGAGGAGTCCAAACCTGTAGATACTCTTGGCTGGATTGAACTTCTTCAACGTGTTGATTGACTAATCGACGAAGTAGAGCTCCTTTAGGTGAATACAAAGGCAAACCACTACCAACTAAGTCTGAAAAACTAAAAAGGTCTAGAGATTTACCTAATTTTCGATGGTCGCGTTTTTTGGCTTCTTCTAGATTATGGATGTATGTCGTCAGTTCTTTTTGGTTTTCAAAGGCGGTGCCGTAGATGCGGGTGAGCATTTTGTTTTTTTCACTTCCGCGCCAGTAGGCGCCAGCCACGGACAAGAGTTTGAAAGCCTTGATTTCCCCAGTTGATTTAACGTGGGGGCCGGAACACAGATCTACAAAAGTGCCTGTGTAATAAACAGTTAGTGGATCTCCCCTATCTTCCGCTTCTTTGATCCATTCTAATTTATATGGATTTTGCTTAAATATTTTTTTGGCCTGTTGAGGAGTTATTTTTTTCTTGGTTAGGGGAATGTTTTGATCAATGATGGTTTGCATTTTCTTTTCGATAGCCTCGAAGTCTAGCTCAGATATTTTGAAGTCGTTGGTGGTTTCAAAATCAAAATAGAAACCATGGTCTGTAGCAGGCCCCATGGCTTTTATTATTTTTCCTGGAAACAACTCATCCATGGCTTGCATGAGCACGTGTTCGGCAGTATGGCGGAGAGATTTAAGTTTGTCGCTTTTCATTTTATTTAACGGTTTGGAGATAATTGAGGGCGTTTTTGGCAAGAGGCAGGCCTCCTAGTAGATTTAGAACATAGCTTAAAATGGTGATTAGTAGGGCAAAACCAATACTGGCGCCAAAAGCCCAGCCTATGCCGCCAATGAAGGATGAAGAAAAGGTTTTTAAGTTTTGTTTGTTCATAATATAAGTATACAACAGAAAAATTGTGTCACGTAATACTTTCTAAGAAAAGTAAACGTGACTACCACGTTTAAATTTTTATATGAAAAATTTATTACGTGGTGAGTCCGACTGGACTTGAACCAGTGACCTCTTCGATGTCAACGAAACGCTCTAGCCAACTGAGCTACGGACTCATGCATTGTATTTTACAGCAAGAGAGATATCTTTAGCCAATGGAGGTGGCAATTTGTCTTTCGTCGTTTAGGGTGAAAGAGGCACCTTTTTTCTTGGCCATACCCCAGTAGTGACCTATTTTTTTGGATCTTTGGTTATATAAAGACAACCAAGAGTTGGCTTCTACGATATCTTTTTTCATAAGTTCGATAACTATTCCGATGTGTTCAAAGAAATTTATGTGATAGTTACCTGGTTCTCTTGTTCGTAGGGAGACGGCTTGGATAACGTTTAGATCAAATTTGACCACTTGTTTAATTAAGATCTTTAGCTGTTCTCTTATTTCTTCTATCCTTTTTTCCATCTGCTTTTGTTTAGCGGAGTAAACGCCAGCCCATTCTTTGCTTCTGGCTTGGTGGAATTGTTCGATTCTCTTTTTTTCTAGTTCTTTATTTTTGTTGATTTCGGGGAATGAAAAGGGAGAAGGCCTGTCTGGAGAGGCAAGAGAGCCACGGGATTGCTGTCTTTGTTTTAAGGCCTCTATAAAGCTGGTTAGCTTGGGTGAGGATGAATTATTGGTGTTTTGTGATATTCCTGGATTCATGAACTGTATTATATTATAAGGCTAGGAGAAGGTCAAGTGTTTTTCTGCGAATGATAATTGGAGCAAGTGACTGTTTTCGTTCTGGGGGTATATTGCTGGTCTTGGCAAATGAGTCAATTTCTTTTTCGGTAACATTTACCTTAAGATCTTGGGCGATTTGAGATAAGATAAGATCTATTTTAATGGCGTTTTCGGCTTTTTGAAAATACTCTTGTTTAATTTGTTCGGCGGTCTTGCCGACTGATTTGAGATAGGTTTTTATGTCTAGATTTAATGATTCAGTTTGTTGAACTAGTCTTGATAGACTGTTGTCTACCTCCCGTTCGATTAATATACTTGGTACAACAAAATTGGTTTTTTTGATTAAAGCGTCTACGATGGCAGATAGTTTTTGCTCCCTAGTTTTGTCCTTTGTTTTTTCCAATATTACATTAATGGTTTTTTTATATCCTTCTAGTTTGATTTCTGGGTTTAGAGGTAGGCTTAGGGTAAAGTCCCAAGTAGTTTTTTTGCTTACGTTGGCCTTGTCTAGTTGTGGAATACCAATAAGGTTAAACTTCTTCTCTTTAATTAATTGAAGTACGCCTGATTCTAGGCACAAATTAACCGCTTCTTGTTTTAGTTTTTCTTCTCCGATTTCTTTTTTGGCTATAGCTGGTGGAATACTACCTTTTCTAAAACCCCTTACCGATAGGTTTTTTTTAAGCTTTTCTAAAGCTTTATCCTGAGCAGTAGAGACTTCCTTTGCTGTAATGGTAAGTAAGACCTGAGCGGTGTTGTCTTTCGTTTCTAGGTGTTTGATGTCCATATTTTGATTTTAGCAGAAAATTTTTTATTACGTTGTGCCGGGAGAGGGAGTTGAACCCTCACAGAATTGCTTCCACTGGATCCTAAATCCAGCGCGTCTACCAGTTCCGCCACCCCGGCATGTCCCCCGCCGCGGAGGGCAAGTATATTTTACTCTAATTCGTTGAAAAACTGCATAACTCCTCTAGCCCAAGAGCCTTGTGATGGTGGAGTATAGGTCTCCATGACCTGGTGGGGGTCTTCATCGTGTAAACCTTTTAAAAATATTTTTTTAAATTGAGGGGCAATTTTGGTAATGGCTTGTTCGTAACTGTCGAATCTGGTAACTTTATCGCCGTAAATACCCCATCCCCAGCAGTTGTAGGATTCGTAGGGGATTTTTTTACAAAGATTTGACTCTTGTTGGGCAATGGCGACCATCCAGCGGTAGTCAAAGTCGTATTTGTCTGCTATCTGTACCAAAAGGTCTGCGTGGGGTACTAGTGGAGAGTCGTATTTTTGTAGGTATTGGCGGATGATTTCTGGACGGGCATCGGCCGTTTTGACAGAAGCTTGAACTTGGGAGGTCTGGGCCGGAAGCGAGGCAAAAACGAGTGAGTATTCTTCTGGATTTTCTAAATTTATGCTGGTGGATATCCCCATAACCTTGTCTTGGGAGAATAAATTTTTGTTTATAGCCATAGCAGCTGTGCTGCTAAGCATGAAAAGTAGAGAGTAAATAAAGATTTTTTTAGCCATGGACAGTTTTTGATATCACTATCTAATATATCAGGTTTGGAAGTTGGACGTGCTTTGTTTTCTTTTTTTAGATCTTTTTATTGCAATGAAGATGGCTAAAATGGGTAGCCAGACGATTGAGTAGACCCCGATCCAGATTGCGTAGGATGCCAGGCCTCTTAAAAAACCGATGAGAGAACGGACGGCGAGTTTGAAAATAACGTTGGGTCTAAAGGTTTCGCTGGGTGCGTATGGTAAGGCAAACTCGTCTGTTGATAAATAAATTGTAAGCTTGGAAAGTTGAGTATTTTGTTTGAGCGATTGTTGCTGGCCTTTGAGTGGGTCTATTTGATTTTGAATATTCAAGATTTCTCTGGTTAAGTTGGTGATGTCTTGTATTAAGGTCGCTTGAGATAATATTGACTCGAACCTTTCTTTGGTGTTTTGAAGGGTTGCAAGCCGTGAGTCAATATCCATGTATTGGTCGGTTACGTCACGTCCGGAGAGATTTTCGGATACCACCTTTACGGATAGTGAATGGAGATAGTCAAGGGCGGAGTTTAGGCTGTCGGAAGGAATTCTTATTATCACGGTTGCCGTAGGTGCATCTTGGGGATTTGAAACTCTGGAGGAAACCATATAGCCAGCAATTGTTTTTGTGTAGGAAAGAATTTTATTTTTAACGTCTGTTACGTCGTTTACCTGAAGTGAGAGGTTTGATTCCTGTATAACCATCCTGTCTTCTATATTAGCTTGTGGAGTGTATTCGGACACGGGGAGAGCGTAATTTGGGCTAGAAACGCCCATACTTTTAGGACTACCAATAGAATCTAGGCTGGCATAATTTAGCCCCCTAAAGTTCAATAGGAAAAAAGTTAAGATTAAAAGTAGTAGCGTTGATAGCTTGTTATTTTTGACCCAGGTAACAATAGACATTGAATTTATTATCAATGTTAATGGTCTTGTTTGTCAATAGCAGTTGTCAAGAAATCCTTGACTACTGATTTTTCTTGATGTAAGCATACTATAATATATACATGCTCACCAAGACCGATTTTTTAATGTATCTAGACTGCCCCTTGCACTTGTGGGCTAAGAGTCATGGCCAGGCGGAGGAAAAAGAGCCAAATGAGCACGAAAAGTTTTTGATAAAGCAGGGGTACGAGATAGAAAAACTGGCTCAGCAGTATATAGAAGAGGTTTTAATGGAGGAAAAATATTCATCAGAAGCAACGGTGTCGTTTCAAGATGAGGTTGAGGATGGCGGGTTTCATGCAAGGCTAGACGCTTTTGTGCATGATCCAGAGAAGGATATTTATGATCTATACGAAATAAAAAGCTCTACAAGTGTAGATAAAGACAATAAATACGACGCCACTTTTCAGCACTTGCTTTGCCAAGATGTGTTGCCGATTAATAAAACATATTTGTTGCACCTAAATGGCGAGTATGTAAAAAAAGGTGAGATTAATATTTCCAAGTTGTTTGTGGTCAAAGACATGAGCAAGGATATAGAAAAACTGCAAGATGAAGTTAAAAGGGAGCGAATCAGTGCGCTGGCGGTAATGAATTCAGACTCACCGCCAGTAGACGAACATTGTTATAAACCCAACGACTGTTCTTGTAGCCAGCTGTGTCACCCCAATCTACACGACTCCCCTATTTACGATCTGCCCTATGGTAATAAAAAGAAGTATCAATCACTATTGCAGATGGGGATTTCCGCCTTGGTTGACATTCCGGACTACTTTAAACTTTCACTTCGTCAAGAAACCTTGGTTTGCTCGGCCAAGCAAGGTTCGCCAGTAATAAAGGCAGAAGAAATTAAAAAAGAGTTAAATAAGCTGGTTTATCCCTTGTATTTTTTAGACTACGAAACTTTTAACTCTGCTTTGCCTTTATACAATGGTCAAAAGCCGTATCAGCAAACGGTGTTTCAGTATTCTTTGCATATATTAGATAGCAGAGATGGCAAGCTGGAACACAAAGAGTTTTTATGGCTTAAAGACGAAGACCCCAGTCGGGCTCTTTGTGAACAGCTGATTAAAGACATTGGTACCAAAGGTTCGGTAATTGTCTGGAACAAAGGTTTTGAGATGGGTAGAAACAAGGAGTTGGCCGAGCTTCAACCCAAGTTTGCCAAACAGTTGCTTGATATTAACAAAAGGGTTTTTGATTTAATGGAGATTTTTTCTAAATGTCTGTATGTAGACCACAGGTTTCATGGCAGTTGTTCAATTAAAAACGTTTTGCCTGTTTTGGTGCCAGAGTTAAGTTACAAAAAGCTAACCGTCAGTCAAGGTGATCAGGCGATGATGACTTGGTACAACCTAGTTCACGGCAGAAGAGGCAAGGGTAAAAATCAAACTGCCTTTTACGATCTGCTGGACTACTGCAAACTAGATACCCTGGCCATGGTAGAGATTTGGAAAAAACTTAGTTTAGTTTAGCCTTTCAGTTGGTGCAATTCCCTGCACGCTTAAAACCGGCCTTTTTGGCCTCGGCCTCGGTGCAGAACCACTGATCTCCGTTGTCTTTTTGAACAAAAATTTGTTCGTAGGCTGAGCAACCTGGCATGGAGTATATTTTTGTATCTCGTTCTTTTCTTACATTTCCTTTGATTGTACAACCAGGTTTTTCAGGTGTTTTAGAAAGGCACTTGGGGCTGTAAATACCCAGATTGTTTTTTTTAGCGTATTCAGAGGCGGCAATCAGGGCCTGTTTTTCTACGTTGTTACCCATGACAACTCTGGCCCAGCCGGTCTTGAGTAGCTGGGTAGTAATTAAACCCTTGGGGGTGTAAACATAACTTATTAATCGTCGGCCCATGTCAACATAAATGACCTTGATGTACAGCGGTTTGTTTTTAATAAGTTTCTCCAGTTCTTTTTTGGCTTCATCGGCGCCGCAGAAACCTATTTCGGGGGCGTCCAGGCCAGCCAGTCGGATTCTTTGTCCATTTTTTGTGTCAAAGGTATCCCCATCAATTACCCTGCCTGCTTGATATGTGGGGAGAATAACTTTATGGTTGCCGGATTTTAAGGCCCAAAAAGAAGAGCCGGCAATGATGGTGCCAGCAATGACACCAGCAATCTTTTTCTTGGAAATAGAGGCTTTCTTGGTTTTGGTAGTCTTTTTCTTGTTGGGCATTAAGAGTATTTTATACCAAGTCCCCTACCTTGATGTGGCAAGGCTACGACACGTCCGTGGTGGAATATTGTTGCACAGATCTTGACAAGATGTGTCATAATACAGATAAATGATCACCCGCCGTTAGGTGGGGTTCATAAATAACTTAAGTTGTTTTGAGATATTTATGAACCTCTCCTTTTTTTATGCCAAAAAATTTTCTAATTTGATTTTCATTTAATTTTACAAATTTTGCTCTTGATTTTATTTGTGGCCAGATTTTGTCAACTCCTGTGTCAGAAAATTTTGTTAAAAGTTTTCTGGCTCTAATAAAAGATATATATGAAATTAAATCGGTTATTTCGACTCCGCCAGATAGAAATCCCTTTTCGGCAAAGCACAAGGCATTTAATCTAGATTTAATTGAGTCTTGAACATCTTTTTTTACCGCAGCATGTCCTTGCTTTACTATACTTAAAGTTCTAATTAGTTCGTAGTCGGCCCCACGTCTGGAGTCTGCGATAGCTTGTCCAATTTTATTGTTTTTCTCTAGATATTTTCCAAATACACCAAATAAATATGTTGCCATAATACGATAAGGGAATTGTTTAAGCTCTTTCTTTTTCGATGATCCCTTGAAATCTTCATCAGATTTAATCCCCAAAGCATTCTTGAACTCCTTTTTGTCGATAACTATTACATACATCTTTGCTGGTATTAGTGAAATAAATTCAGCCAGTTTGATAGATAGAGAAATTAGTTCTGAGTTGGGAAGTTTGGTTTTATCATTTTCAAATATGTCGTAGCTATGAAATGGAGTTGTTGGATCAATATCATACTTAAGTTTTATATACCCAAAGAAACCTTCAACTATTTGCTTGTCGTCTTCATCTAAAATGATGCCTGTTAATATAAAAGGTTCGCTTGCTTTTTCTACAAGACTAGATTTACCAGATTCGTCTATGAATAATGTAGCTAGATTCATATTTATTATATTTTACACTGCAAGTTAGATACCTATGGCATGTATGTAGTTTGGAAGTATTTGGTGGGGATGGTTTAGATAGTTTTTAGATTACGATTTTGTCTTGGTGTACTAAGAATAGATTCTTCTTCTGTGTATTTAATTTAAGCAAATCCTTAGTAAAACCAGATTTTGAATAAATAATATAGTATTCTTGTCTGTCATTAGTATTCCATGGTACAGATTTAGCTTTTTGTCTGAGTTTGTTGAATGTCCTGTTGCCTTGCTTAGAGTTGGACCATTTTGCCTCCATGAAAACTATTTTTTTCTCTGCCTGATTAAAGCCTACACCGTCAATTTCTACCAAAGAGTTCCAATACCGACCGACTCGATCACACGGAAAGAGTTGAGAAGAAAGAGTCTTTAGGTGAGTCCTGGCGACATTTTCATAGGTAATTGCCTCTAATATATTGCTGTATTTCTGAAATCGTTTGTTTACTTGACTGTAATTACTTATCTCTAAGTCACTTGTGAAGGCATATACATATTGGAACCAGAATCGTACAAAATTCTCTGTCAGAATATAGATTCCCTTGCGTGACTTATGTGGTTTTTCTTCAGTCACCGGCACCTCTCGTTGTACAAATTGAAGCCTAATTAAAGTGTCCATATATTTGTTTACCAGTTGTGGTTCGAGCCCTGAGTAGCTTGCAATTTCACCAGTTTGTGTTTTACCCCAAGCTATGGCTTTGAGAATAGCAAAATAGTTATTTGGAGTACGTAGTTCTTGTTTAAGAGCCAGATTTACCTCATGGTGATATAGTCCTTGCTTGTCCCAGCATAGACTTTTAACTGCTTTTTCAACGGAATCATATTGTGAAAATTGTTGCATGTATGCCGGCATACCTCCAGTGATGCTGTAAAATTTCATAAACTTTTCAAACGAAGTGTGTGGAAAAAATCCAAGACTGGCCTGATAGTTCATTGACTCAATCAATAAAAGGCCTGTTTTGCGTCCATATAATGGAGCTTTTTCTGATAGCACTTCTGATTCCATCATGGCAATGCTGGAACCACATAGAATGAGATATATCTGAGTATCTTTTATGATTTCATCCCAAATTTTTTGAAAAAGTGAGCTGGTTGCGCTATCTGTTTCTACTAGGTAAGGGTATTCATCCAGAGCTACCACTATTTGTTTATTTTTTGCTTTTTGCTTTAGGTATTGAAATGCTTCGAGCCAGTCGTCAAAGCCTTTTTTGGCCACAAATTCATCATTAAAGTAATTCCCTACTACGCGTGCAAATTCGAGCAGTTGGTCTTTGAGAGTGCGTTTATCAGCCAGGAAGTAGATGCCCCTGCCATCTTTTATGAATTGTTTAATTAGTTCGGTTTTACCTACGCGACGTTTGCCGTACATTACAACAAGTTGCGCACGCTTTTGTTCCCAGAGTTCATTGAGTTTAGCTGTTTCTTGTTTGCGATTGATAAATTTCATAGAGTGTATTAATTGGTCGTATGACCAATTATACACCAGTAGTGCTAATTAGTATACTCGTAAGTATATTAATCGTAGGGATATTGTAGTTTATGTGTTTGTGGCGATGGTTGATAGCAAATATTGCTTGGAAGGCAAGTTGGATACCTATGGCATGTATGTGGTTTGGAAGTATTTAGTGGGAGTGGTTTAGTGGGTGTTAAAATAGATGGTAAGTATGGATATTGTTAAGAAACTAAATGAATTAGACAAAGAACTTGAATTGGTTAAACCAAGTTTAAAATTAAATGTTCCTAATATTTTTTCTATATTAAAAATCGAAGATTATGAAATTCGACATTCTAATTTTTTAAAATGGTTGTTGGACCCAAATGAAAATCATAAGCTTGATCAACGCTTTTTAAAACCATTTTTGAAACATGTTTTTGCTTCAGATAAAATTTGTTGGACAAGTGAGTTTGATTTTAAAAACTGTGATCTTTTCAAGGTTAATGTGTATAGAGAATGGCGGAATATTGATATTTTAATTGAACATCCTGAGTTTGTGATTGCAATAGAAAATAAGCAGTTATCTGGTGAGCATTCAGATCAGTTAAGACGATATCGTGAAACTATTTCTACACACTATCCAAATTGCAAGCATGCCTTTGTGTTTTTAACACCTGATGGCCGTGAGGTTATTGACGAAATTGATGCTGAGCATTATGTGTCAATTTCTTATGATGAGATTCGTTCTAATTTAGAAAAAATTATTAACACTTATTCTGGCTCATTATTGCCCAAGGTAGTAAACTATTTAAAAGACTATGTAAAAATTATTAAACAAGATATTATGAAAAATGATCCAGTAGTTAAATTAGCCCAAAAAATTTATCACAACCATCGGGCGGCACTTGATTTTATTAACGAACATAAACCAGATGGTTTGACTTATGTTGCAGAGATGGTTGAAAATATCATTGTAGAAAAAGGTCATGTCTTGGGTTCAAAGAATGTGGGTTTTGTTAGATTTTTAACAAAAAATCTGCAAGACATAATACCTAGAAACGTTAGTGGGTGGAATGAGAAAGAAGCATTTTTGTTTGAGATTGATTTTAGAAATTTGTTTGGTGAGAAAAATAGATCTGTACGTTTTCGATCCGCGGTGTCTAATAGGAATAATGAGATTAGCCAGAAAATTATTGAGTCTGTCTCGACGCTTTCTGGATGCAAAGATTCTGGGGGTAAAAAATGGATTTCATTATATGGTAAAAGTTTTCTTTCAAATATTGATGAATCTAACATAGATGTAGAAGTTGTGAGAGAATTGGTTTTAAGGATATTGGGTGGGGTTGATATACACCTGAATCAGGTTGAGGAGAAGTTACTTGAAATACTTTAGAATAGGCGTCTTAATACCAATATGGAGTTTGTTTTGCCCAGTAGGTATTCGGATACCTGGTATGTAGTAGTTGAAAGGCTTGTCTTGACAGATCTGGTGTTTCTTCGTCTTGACAAGCAGCGTAGTGGCCAACATTAACAATTTGATGCAACAATTTTGGATCAGAATAGGAAGGATTTTGAATCATATAATTAATAACCGTTTTCATTAAATAGTTTATAGGATTGGTATCTGTGATTTTTTTATCTACTTCGGACTCATAAAAATTTTCTGGTTTGTATCTATCATCAATACAGGTAAAACCCCATACCCAATTACGACGATAGTTATCGATCTGTTTTAAGTTACTAATTGGCATATTTGCAAATTCATCAAAATTTTTACCAATTTGTGGGTAAACTAACGGATAGTCAACAAGTATTTTAGCCGCAATAAGTCTTTTTTTTGCAAGACTACCAGCGTTTAAATATTGATTGAAGGCTGAAGTTAAAAGCGGATCTGTTAACGCAATGTTCTTGGCTAATAAATTAGCTGATTCCATGTCGTTCAAGATAAACGAGCGATTGAATGCTGTTAATTTAAGGTATCTTTTAAGTGGTTTTTGCATAAAACCACTGTTTCCAATAATAAATGCAGATAGTTCTTTGGAGAAAAGGTTGCTTAAATATAGTTTTAATCTTGCAGATAATAGAGGAGTTTTCTTTGAGTCAGTGTGGTTGTAACCCAAGTAAAATGGTAACCAGTAATTTAATTTTCATTTAAAACCTTTTCAATTTCTGACTTAATTATATCCCAGTTTGATTTATCCCAGTATTGATGATTAAAGATATAAATATTTTTACCTGTGAGATATGATTTGTCCGGTAAACGTTCGTCGGTAGATATGCCAATTGATTTTTGGCATGTGTGATTAAGGTTTAGCTTGCCGTTTTCAATTTTCTTCCAGTAAAGATTAGAGTCTTTTCCTAATCTAAAAAACATGGGTACCACTTCGTTAATGGGTAAGTTATCAAACCACGAGCTGTTATTGGTGCACCATGAAACTAGTGAGGTAATTGATAGTTTAATATCCGTAGGTAGTTTCTTTCTAACCGATAAAATTAGTTTTTTATAAAACTCAATTTGCGATTGAGTAGCATCAAAATCAATTTGGCAACTAATATTTTTAAGATTGACTGTACACGATTTAACAATAAAATTAGTAATCGTTTCGATATCGGATTCTTCAAATGTGGCTTCTCTGGTTCTATCTTCAATTCTGACTGTGGCTATTGTGGTGCTTCCATCAGGAATTCTTAAGGGTTGTTGGCGAGAATACAAGACAAGGTTATCGTCTGTTTTTGTTGCGGTACCAGCAAGATAGGCATAAGTTACCGATTCATTTTTCATGAAGTATAAATTTTCTGGACGCTCCCAAACCCAAAGAATTAAATTTAAAGGAGAATTTGTCTTGCGAAAAATTGTATTTTGCTTAAGAAAAAGAACAACTACTAATATTAAGATTGTAAGTCCAACAAAAAATTTATAGCTTTTATTCATTTTATAAAGATGTTCACCTCATTTTTTATTGGCCATGTTCCTGTCTTCCGCAATGGGACACCCTTGAAGTTTAGAAGTTAGGCACGATTGTGGATAACGTCATAGAGTAGTTTTTGTTCTTCATCCATCTTAAGTAGAGTTTTTGTTTTGACCTCTTCTCCAGGTAATTGGTATTCT
>JAHJQJ010000081.1 GCA_018819325.1 Patescibacteria group bacterium | reverse complement strand
CAAGCAAATGGCAAAGAGGTTTTTAGATGAGGGAGTAAAACTTGTTACTATTACGGATGGAACCAGGGGGGCTGGGTTAGCTGGGGGAGAAACTTGGATTAAGGCCGAGGCCTACAAAACAAAATCGGTGGATGATACTGGGGCGGGGGATGCGTTTACTGCTGGGGTGGTGGCTGGGTTTTTGGCAGAAAAACCAATGGAAGAGGTGTTGAAGATTGGGCTTGCTAATGGAGCTAGTGTGGTGACTGGGCTGGGAGCAAAAAAGTGTTTGTTGCGAAAGGAAGAAATGGAGAAGTGGTTGAAGAAGAAAAGAGTGAAAATGATTGAGGAGAAGATTTAGAGTCTTTGTTTGTACTAGTTTGCAAGGTATTTATTTACGTACTCCTTAACTTTGTTTTCTTGTTTGGAGGTATAAGTCAAAGAGTTGAGATTTGCGGTTTTTTTGGCATATTTGGAGTAGATGTTGATTAATAAACGCATTTTGTTTTTTAGATCACTTGGATTTTCTAGATTGCGAAGAGGTTGGATTTCTGTGATTATTTCAGGGTTTAATATTTCTTCTATGTGTTTCATGGGATTATAACTAACTTCTGTATTTGAATACATCCTTAAAAGAGTGCAAAGTTTTACGTACATCCAAACCCAATAACCTGCTGCAGCAAACCAATATTCACCTCTTTCTATGAATGGGGCAGTGCTCTGAACAAAAAACCAGAATGAGTTATTTAGCTTGTCAAACTTTTCTTGTTGTGAAATATCTTGAGAAGGTTGAATTGAATTGACAATTTTGTTATTTAATAAACCTGATTTATCAAAAAGAATGGAGTATCCGTTGGGAAAATAGTTTAGATCTCTTTTGTCGATATGATCGAAATCAGAGGCAATACTGATATGAAACTCTAGATTAATAAAGTCGTTTGTGACAAAGATTTTTTGTAAATGGGAGACAGATGTATCTATGAGTATTGGTTCAAGTTCTTTTTCAAACCAGGACCTAAATTCATTAACGAAGGTTTTGGATGACTTATCTGTGACAACAATTTCTAAGTCAATGTCAGAATATTGAGTAGGAGAGTGATCACTATTATCAGAATACGAGCCATATACAATAAAGGCTATTACTGAATCTTCATTCTTAAGTTTCTTATTGAGCTTACCTATTAAAACCCTTGACTTAGTGATTCTATCTTGTGTGGTTTCATCCATATTTGCAGTATATCTTAATTCTTTAACATCAGAACGGTAATGTTTGTGGTCGTTTTTTGTGGTTTAATTAAGGCATGAAACAGAAGGTTTTTGTGACGCATAAGTTGCCGGGGGGAGAAATCGAAAAATTAAGGAAGGATTTTGATGTAGAGGTGTGGCCAGGAATAGATATTAGTAGAAAAGACTTACTGAATAAGGCAAAAGGAGTAAGTGGAATAATAAGTTTGTTGACAGAGAAGATTGACAGAGACGTAATGGAAGCGGCGGGAGATAATCTGAAGGTGATTGCTAATTATGCGGTGGGGTACGATAACGTTGATTGTGATGAGGCGGATAAGCGAGGAATAGTGGTGACCAATACACCGGGAGTGTTGACGGAGTCGGTGGCAGAGCATGTAATTGCTTTGATGTTTGCGGTTTTAAAACGAGTGGTGGAAGGAGACAAGTTTATTAGGGGGGGTAAGTTTGCTGGCTGGGAACCGGACTTGTTGGTAGGAACGGGTGTGCGGGAAAAGGTGATGGGGGTAGTGGGATTGGGTAGAATTGGTAGGTGGACAGTTAAGCTGGCTAAAGGTTTGGGGATGAAGGTGATTTATAATTCTAGGACGAGAGATGAGGAGTATGAGGAGATGGAGGGAGTGGTTTATCATTCGCTGGAACAGCTTTTGGAGATGTCGGATGTGGTGAGTTTGAGTGTGCCTTTGTGTAAAGAGACGGAAGGGATGATAGGCAAAAAGGAGTTGAAATTGATGAAAAGGTCGGCGATTTTAATTAATACTGCTAGGGGGCCGGTGGTTAATGAGAATGATTTAATTGAAGCTTTGGAAATGGGTAAGATTGCTGGGGCGGGTTTGGATGTGTTTTGGGACGAGACCAAAATTCCAAAAAGACTAATTAAGTTATCTAACGTGGTTTTAACCCCGCATATTGCCTCTGCCACAATTGAGGTAAGGCTGGCTATGGCAGAGATGGTGGTAGATTCTGTGAGAGCGGTGTTAAAT
>JAHJQJ010000080.1 GCA_018819325.1 Patescibacteria group bacterium | reverse complement strand
GAATCGTTCATGGTTATGTTCATATATGACTACTGTAACGGTTCGCGTCTTGTTTGTGGAGAGTTCTTAGCTTAACTTAAGAATCATTTTTCGATTAGGTATCGATTCTGGTTCAGTATCATTTTGGATTAGGTGAGACTTAGTGCAGACGGTAAGGGCTTTAGAGTTTATAATTACCTACCTTCTGTTTATGATTTACCACAGCAATATACTTTTTGGTGGTATGCAACCAAAAAGTATAACTATCAGCCAGAAGAATTAGCCTACCTTCCAGGTCAACCAGAATATATAAAAGACAATCATTTGTTTTGGCAAAAAAGAGAAAAGTCAAACAACTCTTTAACCTATTTAATTATTGAACATGATCAAAAAACCCCACAAAGAGAAAAAGACTGGCTCAATAATTTTAACCATCTGTGCGTCAAAGAAAGTTATAATCTTTCTTATCAGACCACTATTCAAAAAAGAGAATCATGCGAAAAGCAATTAAAACCCTAACAACCAAAAACGCCAAAAACACACTTATTCACTACTTTGGTAGTTTTTTAGCCAGTACAACTAACTATCTATTTCATTTATTATTAATTCGCCTTCTTTTACCCGCTCAATACGGTGAGTTTCTCTCATATCTCTCCTTTTTATATCTCATCTCCATCCCAGCCGGAACAATTGGTTTAATTGTCAGTAAGCACATTGCCTCTTTTAGAGGCAAAAAAGACAATAAATCCATCAATCACTTCTTCTACTGGATATTACGCAAAGCCATCATTCCAGCCCTTTTAATTGCATTTGTTATTATTCTCTCGGCAAATAAATTATCCATATTACTTAAAGCCCACCCCCAGGCCTTTTATGTTTTAAGTTTTAGCCTACTAACCTCGTTTGGGGAATCAATTACTGGTTCATACCTACTGGCATTTCAAAAATTTACTACTAGTGTAAAAATTAGCATCTCAACCATATTACTTAAAATTATTCTAGCTTTCATTCTTATCAAGTTGGGGGCAGGGGCAACAGGTGGAATAGTTGCGATTCTAATCACATCAGCCACCTCAATTTCTCTTGGTCTTTATAATATTAAAAAATATATTTATCCACCACCTAAGTCAATCAAAAAAATCAAGTTCAACATAAAAAAATATA
Organism: Patescibacteria group bacterium; assembly: GCA_018819325.1. Taxonomy (GTDB): domain Bacteria; phylum Patescibacteriota; class Microgenomatia; order UBA1400; family MFAQ01; genus JAHITH01. The sequence goes on along the minus strand of JAHJQJ010000080.1, from coordinate 7,816 downwards.
CTTCTTATTCATTAATACTCTCAACCGGAATGTTGTCCATAATTTCAATAGATATGTTGCTGGTCAGATATTTTTTCAGCCCGCACCTATCAGGTATTTATGCTTCACTTTCTACTCTTGGAAAAATGATTTACTTCGGTATTACTCCAATAAGCATGCTCGCCATGACCTTAATTTCAAATCGCCATTCCGCCAACAAAAACACAAAATCAATTATCGCCAAACTAATTCTAATTGCCTTACTATTAGGTTTAATTGGGTTTATTATCTTTTCAGTTTTTCCTCACCAAGTAGTCCTTTTTCTCTCTGGTCAACAATATATTGAAGCAGTCAGGTATCTACCCATTATTTCATTAAGCATGTTCTTATTCGGTTTAAGCAATGTCATGCTTACCAGTATGTTCGCCATTGAAAAACCAAAAGCCAGCCTTATCTTGTTGACAGCCTGTATTCTTCAGCCAATATTAATAGTTCTTTTTCATCAGACCCTAATGCAAGTAGTAGTGGTAAATCTGTTTATTCACTTCTCAATACTCCTCTCCTTGATTTTATATTATACAATCACAGTTAAGAATACCTCTTAACACATGAAGCAAAAACAGTCAAAAGCCAGCTTGAAAATGCTTTCGGTCATCGTTCCGGTTTTTCGTTGTAAAACCATAACCAGGGACCTAAAAAGTATAGAAAAAAATGTTAATGAACTTAACATACCTTTTGAAATTATCTGCGTGGTCGACGGAAAAATAGAAGAAAAAGACGACACCAAGGCTAGGGCAAAAAAAGCCGAAAACAAACACATAAAAGTCTATTCATATCCAAAGAACATGGGCAAAGGTTACGCGGTACGTTATGGTATGGCCAGGGCAAAAGGGGGAACAATAGCCTTTATCGATGCCGGTAGCGATCTAAACTCAAAAGGAATTGGTATGGCTCTAGAACACATGAAGTGGTACAACGCAGACATAGTAATCGGCAGCAAGCGGCACAAGGCCAGCAAAGTTAACTACCCGCTTAAAAGAAGAATACTAAGCGCCATAGTTCAGCGTGCCACAAAACTGTTTTTTGGACTCAACGTTAGCGATACTCAAACAGGCTTAAAGGTTTTTAAAAGAAAAGTGCTAGAAGACATTCTTCCCAGAATGGTAATCAAGCGCTGGGCCTTTGACCTAGAAATGTTAAGTATCGCCCAAAGAAGGGGTTTTATTCGTATATACGAATCTCCAATTGAACTTATTTTTAACGACCAAAGCAACATCACCTACAGTTCTATATTAAATTTCGCCCAAGATTACTTGGCAATAATCTACAGAATGTACATACTTCGTTACTACAACGATCAAAAAAAAGATATCTGGGAAGACGATAAAAAACTTAAACTAAAGTTTTGTTCATGAAAAAAGACTCTCCACTAATTTCCATTATTATTATTGACTACAAAAAAGATAACCCGTACATATTAGAGTCATTTCAGGCAATTAATGACCAATCATATAAAAACTACGAAGTCATTTTAGTTTCCGATTATAAAAACAACTACACCACCAACAAACTTCGCAAAAAACATTACGGAAAGTATGTTTTACCAGCCCACAAAAGAGACCAGGGAGCCAAAATGGCCAAGGGTGAAATACTAGCTTTTCTAGACGATGACGCTTACCCTTCAAAACACTGGTTAAAAAATATCGTTAAGGGTTTCAAAAGCAAAAATATTGTTGCCGTCGGTGGGCCAGGTGTCACCCCTCCAAATACAAGTTTTCTAGAGCAAGCCTCCGGTTGGGCTTCTGCTTCACCAATGGGCTCTGGTACATACTCTTACCGTTTTCTTCCTAAAAAGAAAAAATTTGTAGACGACTATCCTTCAATGAATCTAGCCGTTAGAAAAAACCACTTCATCAGGGTTGGTGGGTTCGACTCACACTACTGGCCGGGTGAAGATACCAAGTTGTGTCTTGACCTTACCCATAAACTAAACAAAAAAATTCTTTACCTACCTAAAGCTCTTGTCTACCATCACCGTCGACCGTTATGGCTTTCACACCTTAAACAAAATGGCAATTTTGGGGTTCATCGGGGCAACTTTGCAAGGGTTCTTCCTCAAACTTCGCTCAAACTTTTGTACTTTGGCCCCTCATTACTATTTCTTGGCCTCTCTTATCTTTTTATTTCACTTCTAATTCCCAGCATAGTAATAATACCCGTAGTAAATCTTGGGGTAATATTATCAATCCTATATTTTTCATCTCTTTTGTTTAATGGCATCTGGATATACAAAAAATCACAAAATATCTGGCAAGGGGTCATATCAGTTCCTGCAATTTTAATAACCAACCTTTGGTACGGGTTAAGATTTATACAAGGTTTCTTGTTTATTGGTAAACTAAAGAAGTGAAAAAATCCGTAGCCATCTGTTATCCACCTTTAGATACAAAAAAAGGTATTCCTTTACTTGGTCAAAACAGACAGTTCCAATGGGCCAATGATCCCTGGTACGCCTACCCGGTAGTTCCGGCCTATGGTGCCACCATGCTACACAAGGCGGGCTTTAGCGTGTCTTGGCTAGATGGAATAGCCAAGGAACAAACTTACTCTACGTGGTTAGCCGAACTAATCAAAATTAAGCCAGACATAATTATCATTGAAACCAAAACTCCAGTAATTAAGTACCACTGGAAAATGATAGAGAAAATTAAAAGTAAACTTCCCCAATCTAATGTAGTTCTAATGGGTGATCATGTTACCGCCTTGCCAGAGGAATCTTTTAAAAAATGCCCTGTTGATTTTGTTATCACCGGTGGCGATTTTGATTTTCTAATGCTAAGCATTGCCAACCATCTAGCAAAAAAAACCAAACTCTGTGCCGGAATATATTACAGGCAAGGTAAAAAAATACTTAATACTGGAAAATTTAAGTTAAATAACAATTTAGACAAACTTCCCTTTATAGATAGGGACTTAACCAGGTGGAAACTATACGCTTACAAAAACAGTAACTACATTAAAACCCCAGGTACCTACACCATGTTTGGCAGAGACTGCTGGTGGGGAAAATGTACATTTTGCTCTTGGACCACTCTCTTTCCGGGTAAAAATTTCAGAGTCATGTCTGTAAAAAGAGCTCTAGATGAAATTGGCCATATTCTAGATAACTATCCAGTAGTAGAAATAATGGACGACAGTGGCACTTTTCCGGTAGGGGAATGGTTAAGAGATTTTTGTAAAGGAATAATTAAAAGGGGCTACCATAAAAAAATACAAATAGACTGCAACATGCGGTTCAACACCGGTCTCACACAAGAAGACTATCATTTAATGAGAAAAGCCGGTTTCAGATTTCTTCTATATGGTTTAGAGTCAGCCAATCAAGAGACTTTAAATAGGCTAAACAAAAACTTAAAGGTAGCCCAAATTACCCAGTACGCCAAAATTGCCAAGCAGGCCGGCCTCTGGCCCCACGCCACCGCCATGGTTGGTTATCCTTGGGAAACAAAAGAACAAGCTCAAAACACCATTAATCTAGCCAAAGATCTATTTAAAAAAGGTTATATCGACACTCTTCAAGCTACAGTTGTCATTCCTTATCCTGGTACACCACTATTTAAACAATGCCAAAAAAATAACTGGCTTAAAACAACGGATTGGAACCAATACGACATGCGCATGCCCATAATGAAAACAACCATGTCAGACAATCAAATAAACGCACTAGTCAGAGATATCTACAACTCAATCTGGACACCCCAGTTTGTCTTAAGAAAACTAAAAGAAGGCCTAACGGACTGGAACAAGTTTAAATACTACGTAAGATTGGCCTTAAAATTCTTCTCTAAAAAACTAGATTTTGCCGGATTTTAACAAAGGTCTCTCCTTTGTTAAAATCTTAGTCTTCAACCTTAACGGCCTCAACAGGGCACATCTCCACTGCTTCCTTTATTTTCTTTTTGTATTTTTCAAGGTCAACACCCTTCTTCACCCTTGCCTTGCCATCCACCAGCTCAAACACTTCTTCAGCAAAATTAACACACATTGCACAGCCAATACACTCTTTTTTATTTATCTTTACTTTCATGTTAAATATTTATACCACAAAATAGATATAATGTCTCCTAATGGCTCTACCAAACATCTCAGTTGTTATTCCAGTTTTAAACGCCGACTCTGTTTTAGAAAAATGCCTTCATTCAATTAGTATTCAAGATTACCCCAAAGAAAAAATAGAAATAATCATTGCAGACGGCGGCTCAACAGACAAAACGCTTGAAATTGCCAAAAAATTTAAGGCAAAAATAATAAATAACCCTCTAAAAACAGGGGAGTCCGGCAAGGCCATAGGGGTCAAAAAAGCTACCGGAGATCTAGTAGCACTAATAGACTCAGACAATATCCTGCCCAGCAAAACCTGGCTTAAGAAAATGGTCAAGCCATTTACAGATAAAACCATTATTGCTAGTGAGCCAATTAAATATACCTACAGGAAAAAAGACTCCTACCTTACTCGCTACTTTGCTTCTCTCGGCATGAACGACCCAATCTGTCTGTTTACCGGTAACTACGACCGTTTATGTGTCCTAACTGGCAAATGGACCGGCCTTAATTTCAAACAAGTAAATAAAGGAGAATATATTAAAGTTATCCTAGATCATGAACCAATCCCCACCATTGGCGCCAACGGATTTATCATCCAGCGCAGTACCTTGAGTCAAGCCAAAGTAGGGGACTATCTTTTTGATATTGATGTCTTAATAAACCTAATAAGAAAAAAGGGTCAGGTAAACATTGCCAAGGTCAAGGTAGGCATTGTTCATACTTTTGTAGAAGATAGCCAAACAAAGTTCTTTCGTAAACAGTTACGCCGTATAAAAGACATGTCTTTTCACAAATCAAAAAACTCAAGAGCAATAAATTGGGAAGGCAGTTATCTAGCAGAAATAATCTGGTTTCAGGTCCAATGTCTTCTAGTGTTTCCAATTCTTTATCAAACATTAAAAGGGTTGCTAAAAACAAAAGACACAGCTTGGCTCTTCCATCCTGTTGCCTGTTACTCTACCTGGTTAATCTATCTATATGGCTGGACAGAAGGTAAAATCAACCCATCTGAATCTAGTCGGCATAAGTGGAGACAATGAAACCACAAACGATACTCCATATAACTCCTTTTTTTTCACCAAATATTGGAGGAGTCGAAACGCATCTAGCCGATCTAATTAGCGAATTAGATAAATTAGGATATCGAACAGTTACCCTCACTTATTCTCCTATTTCAACACCAGACGTTTCTTGGAAAAAGGAAGAGCGAGTAGGCCATAAAGCAGTAATTTTCCGTTTTTCTTGGCTAGGATTTAATCTATTTCACCGATTTGAAAAATTACCAGTTCTTAATTTTATTTACATAACTCCATACTTACTTGTCCGCTCAATCCTTTGGTTAATAGTTCACTCAAATATCAAATTCAAAGCAGTTCATTCACATGGCTTGAATGGAGCTATCATAGGAATCGTGTTACAGAAACTATTTAAAATCCCCCGCCATATAGTTAGCATTTATTCTACCTACGACAACGTTCCAACAAATAACTCCTTTACAAAACTGATGGTTCATATTTTGAATTCTACTGACAAGGTCCTAACCCAATCACGTCAGTCAGTCAGTCAACTTAAGGTGATGGGAGTGGGTACTGAGAAGTTGGATTTATATCGCCATTGGATTAATCTAAGGCAATTCAAACCCCTAAATAAGAAAAAATTAAGACAGAAAATGGGAGTCGATGAAAAATTCAGTATACTTTTTGTCGGAAGAATGATACCGCCCAAAGGTGCACTTCTATTAGCCAAAGCCGCCACCAGTCTTTCGGAGATAAACTTTCTCTTTGTCGGGAATGGTTCGGATTACACAACAATAAAGAAGATGTCTGAGACAAACCGCAATATCAGATTGCTTGGAAATGTGCCATATAAAAATTTACATCTTTACTACAACCTCGCGGACGTTTTCTGCATCCCTTCGCTATATAACGAGGGCTGGGGAAGGGTAATTATGGAAGCCCTTGCCTGTGGTTTACCAGTAGTTGCCTCAAATCTCGGTGCAATCACCGAAGTCATTGATGATTCTGTCGCTCTCATCGTATCACCAAAATTAGAAGCCATAACAGAATCTATTAAAAAACTTTATGTCGACCATCAATTGTTTGAAAATTTAAGAAAAAATGCCACCAAATACGCAATGACTAATTTTTCCGCCAAATCTGTGAGACTAATTACAAAATATTACTAAAGAAAGCTATAGTTAGAAGATCAGAATAACATACGGATCGAAATCACACCCTCTTGCTAAATTTCGATCATAAATACTGTACAATATATTCAAATTATGACAAAAAAAACTTATTATGATCGATATTGGAGTAAGTCCGGGGTATCAGGAATTTCACAATCTGAACCACCCTCATGGTCGACAGATAACCTGCTTTGGCACCTTGACTTCTTTCGTGAATATATTGGTAAAAGGGTATTAGATTTTGGGGCGGGAGACGGAACGTTTCTATATTATATATCAAGGAATATGAGTCTAAAGGGTGGAGTCGCTTTAGAAGTGTCACAAAACGCCATCAATATTGGAAGAAAAAAATACCCTAAACTAAACTTTGTTAAAGGTGAAATCGAGTCGGTTGATATCAAAAGTAAATCATTTGATACAATTATTGCGATAGAAGTACTCGAACATATATTGGATCTTGAAAACGTATTTATAGAGGCGAACCGGATTTTGAAAAAGGGTGGCTATTTTTGTATCACAACAACAGACTTCAACTGGTTCAAACAAGTTATAATCGCCGCACTATTTTGGAACAAATACTTTTATCCTAATAATCCTCACATTAGATTTTTTACAAAAAAAACACTAAAATCTCTTATAGGAAAATATGGTTTTCAACTAGTGAACTATAAGTGGAACAAAAGCTATTTTAGGATGATGCCAAAAGGGCAATTGGTCGTTTACAAAAAAACAAGAAACTTTGAATAGTAAAAAACACTTCCAAAGTCAGTACAAAAATGTCGCCTTTCCACCTCCAACCGAGCGAAGATTCGTCTTGTATTCCGACATTATTTGGGAGGTTTTTAAAAAATCACTAACTTTTAGAAAAAAAATGCGTCTTGAAGATAAATTCAGCGTTCTTTTTGTTGGTCGAATGATACCGACCAAGGGGGCAGTTCTTTTGGCCAATATCGCTGTGCAATTACCAGATATCAACTTCCTATTTGTTGGTAAAGGCCATGACTATCCAATTTTAAAAAAGCTTTCGCAATCTCACCATAACATCAAATTGTTGGGAAATGTCCCCTATACTCAGCTTCATCTCTATTACAATTTAGCCAATGTATTCTGCTTGCCCTCACTCTATAATGAAGGCTGGGGAAGAGTGCTCATGGAAGCGCTTGCCTGTGGTTTTGCCAGTCATTGTTTCCAATCGCGGAGCCACCATTGAAGTCGTCGATAAATCCGTGGCGGTAATTGTTGAACCGACATTGTCCAAAATAAAGAAAGCAATTGGGAAACTCTATAACAATCAGGATTTTTATCAGACGTTAAAAAATAACTCTGTCAAATACGTCCATAATAACTTTTCGGCCGAAAGCGTCAAATTGATTACCAAGCACTATTTTAATAGTCACTAAGTTTACTCCTGTCTTCCGCAATGGGACACCCTTGAAGTTTAGAAGTTAGGCACGATTGTGGATAACGTCATAGAGTAGTTTTTGTTCTTCATCCATCTTAAGTAGAGTTTTTGTTTTGACCTCTTCTCCAGGTAATTGGTATTCT
>JAHJQJ010000079.1 GCA_018819325.1 Patescibacteria group bacterium | reverse complement strand
GGGTGATATTGAAAGCCTTCCCTACCTTGAAGCAATAAGGCAGTTTGGAAGGGAAATTGGAAAAGATAAGGTTCTTTATATCCATCTTACCTTTGTCCCTTACATCCGTATCTGCGATGAGACAAAGACAAAACCTACCCAACACTCAGTGATGAAGCTAAGGGAGATTGGGATTCAGCCAGATATACTGCTCTGCAGGACAGAAAGACCACTCTCAGTTGAGATGAAAGATAAGATATCCTTGTTCTGCGATGTGGAGAAAGATTGTGTTTTATCTGCTTTCTCTCTTATTAGAAATTAAAGTAGATGATTTAATCAAATGAGTATGGCAGTTAAGCAAAAAAATGTTGCTATCAAAAACCCCAGCAGGTACGCTGAGGAATTAGGCCACAATTTTATTGTGTCCAAAAAGAAAGCCGACACTTCCTCTTTGGGACAATACTTCACTCCGCAAGTAATTGCCGAGTTGATAGCAAAAAACTTTTCTGAATTTAACTGTAGCCAAGTCTTAAAAATTCTTGATCCTGGTGCAGGAGCAGGAATTTTAAGCAATATGCTGTGCGAGAGAATCTCAACATGGAAGCATAAACCGAACCGAATTGAGTTAATCGCGTACGAAATAGATAAAACCCTCATTCCTGTATTGCGAAAAAGTTTTAGTTATCTTAAGGACTGGCTAGAAAATAAAAATATCTCTTTAATATTCTCTATTCACGATAGCGATTTTGTTTTAGAAAATGGTGATATTCTTAATCAGACGCTTCAGCAAAGTCTTTTTGGTAAGAAGAATTTTGAGGAGTTTGATCTTATCATTGCAAACCCGCCGTATTTTAAAATTTCAAAGTCTGATCCTCGTGCAAAAGCTACAAGCTCTGTAATTCACGGACAGCCAAACATATACGCATTATTTATGGCGATAGCGGCTTCTTTATTAAAAGAGAATGGCCAGCTTGGTTTTATCACTCCACGCAGTTACGCCTCAGGTCTTTATTTCAAAAAATTCCGCCAAAACTTTTTTAACCAAATAACACCTGTTTCAATTCATATTTTTGAGTCCAGAGATAAGGCGTTTAACAAAGATGGGGTATTACAAGAGAATGTCATACTGCACGGAAAAAAGGATTCAACAATAGATAGACAAAACCATAAAGTAAAGATTTCAAGTTGCGATGGACTTTCCGATATAAATAATGTCAATATGATAGAAATTCCTCTAGCAGAAATTATCGCGCCTGAGAACGATTACATTTTGCATATTCCGACAAAAATAACACAAAGGGAAATAGTAAAAATTGTTAAATCATGGAAACATAATCTCCATTCTCTTGGGCTTGATGTGTCCACTGGCCCAATAGTGCCTTTTCGTGTTAGTGATATTCTTGGGGAGTATCCCAGCGAGCAAAGCGCCCCATTGCTCTGGTTACATAATGTCACGACAATGCACGTTTCTTGGCCAATAAAATCGCGTAAGCCGCAGTATGTAAAAATTTCACAATCAGCGGAAAAATTTCTTGTTCCGAATGTAAATTATGTATTGGTTCGTCGCTTTAGTGCAAAGGAAGAAAAAAAACGATTAGTTGCGGCTCCATTGCTCTCAAAAATTTTGAAATCTAAGTTTGTTGGAATAGAAAATCACATAAACTATATTTATCGAAAAATAGGAGAATTATCCGAAACAGAAGCATTGGGTTTAGCCGCTATTCTAAATAGCAGCTTGCTTGATTCATATTTCCGTATTTTTAACGGTAATACCCAAGTTAGCGCTACCGAATTACGAAATTTGCCACTTCCGACTCTTCGTGTAATTGAAAGGGTCGGATCGTTCGTAAAGTCTAATGATCTTAATCAGCAAGAGACAGAAGAAAAGGTATCTAATTTAATCAAACAATATGCCTAAGAAAACCTTAATTACCAAAAAGATTGATGAAGCAAAAGAAATTTTAAGGAAGCTCGGCCTTCCCCCTGCCCAACAGAATGAAATTTCTGCACTCACACTTTTAGCTTTGTGTGGAATAAAGCCAAATGACCCGTGGGCGAAATCTCACAGACATAGCCTCACTGTTTCAAAGGGCGTGATGGATTTTGTTGCCGCAGAGTTCAAGAAAAAGTATGCGCCAAACACACGAGAGACGGTAAGAAGACAAGTTTTGCACCAATTTGTTCAAGCATACCTCGTTGACTACAACCCTGACAACTCAACCTTACCTACGAACAGCCCGCGATCGCATTATGCCATTACAGAAAGCGCGCTGGCTGTCATAAAAACATTTGGAACAAAGGACTGGTCTGTATCATTGCAAGGATTTGTAGCTCAACATGGCAGACTGGCCGAGAGGTACAGAAAACAACGCACTAAGAACTTGGTGCCGATTGTGTTGAGCAATGGTAAAAAATTGGAATTATCACCAGGAGAACATAACGAAGTGCAATCAGCGGTAATACACGAGTTTGCGCCACGTTTTGCGCCCGGTTCAAAGGTATTATATCTCGGCGATACTGCCAAGAAAAATCTATATGTTGACGAGAAAATCCTTGCCAATTTGGGAATACCAATTACGGAGCATGACAAGCTACCGGATATTGTTCTGTTTGATAGCAAGAAAAAATGGCTGTTCTTGATTGAAGTCGTAACTTCCCATGGCCCAATGTCTCCTAAAAGAGTTGTGGAGCTTGAGGTGATGCTAAAAAACTGCAAAGTTGGAAAGGTTTTTGTTACTGCATTTCCAAATTTCACCGAATTCAGAAAACACACACCGGAAATAGCTTGGGAAACGGAGGTTTGGCTCGCTGATATTCCCGATCACATGATTCACTATAATGGAGATAAGTTTTTCGGACCAAGATAATTATGACTAGAGTTAATATAAAACAGCTTTTTAAGAATGTATCTTCGAAACTCATGCAGGAGTTTCAAGAAACAGAAAAGACTCTTAACTTCCCGCCCGATCGTGGAGGACAAAGGGAAGAGGCAATTAGAAAGTTTTTGAGCGAAAAGTTGCCAAGACGATATAGAATAAGTAAAGGATTTGTAGTGAGCTACAAGGGGATACAAAGCGATCAATGCGATGTGATCATTTGTGACGCTGCCACTTCCCCTATTTTCTATACAGATGTAGACCAAGAAATCTTGCCTGTTGAGTCGGTTTACGCGGTTATACAGGTAAAATCTCGACTTACGCCAACATCTCTTGATAAAGCGATTAAGAATATAAAATCGTTCAAACAAGTACCAAGAAAAGATGTTATCTCTGAAACACTTGGACTGGGTGGCAGCATTTCAATCAAGTATAACCAGCCAATCAATAGAAAAGTTGGTGTTTTAATGTCTTACAGCTTGGGTAGATCTTACGATTCAAAACCGATTGATCAGGTGTCAGCAGAAATAATCGAAAAAGTTAAAAAGGAAAATATCAACGACAGGATTGATTTTGTTTGTATTATTGATAGGGGTGTGATTGTGCCCGTTAAGCAACAAGACCAAACTTTAATGATTTCAATTTTTGATGACACAGCAGATGTAAAAATGGTTGGAAATGCAGAAAACAGCATGGGATTATTTTTTGTAATTTTGCTCTCAACCTTGAATGGAGTAAAATTGGAACAGCCCGATCTTTTTGCTTATTTCAATCAGGAATGAGGTCCCGCCGCCACTCGAAAAAATCGCTGGTGTTTTCCAGCAGGCGGGTAAAAAGGGAGGGGGTCTTGGAAAAGAAATTTTTGCCAGTCAGGTCAGAAATTGTCGTTCAAAGTAGGTTCGCTTTTCGTTCAGTAATTGCGACCAAGTTAGATATTACGGAGGAAATTTAAGTTAAACTATGGTCAAATATATCTTCGTCACAGGTGGTGTTATTTCATCCCTTGGAAAGGGTGTAGCAGCTGCTTCAATCGGTGCCCTCTTGGAGGAGATGGGCCTGCGGGTTACTTTGCAGAAGATGGACCCTTATATCAATGTTGACCCGGGAACAATGAGCCCGTATCAACACGGAGAGGTCTATGTTACCGAGGATGGGGCAGAGACAGACCTTGACCTTGGGCATTATGAGAGGTTCACCAATGCCCAGCTCACTAAGGATAACAATGTAACCTCTGGAAGGATCTACTATGATGTGATCACTAAGGAGAGAAGGGGTGATTACCTTGGAAAGACTGTGCAGGTGATTCCGCATATCACGGATGAGATAAAGGCTCATATCAGAAGAATAAAAAATCTGGAGAAGGTGGTTGACTATGCCTAAAAGAAATTTAGAGGGGCGATTAAGCAAAAAGAATGAAGGGCTTTATGGTAAGTATACACAGGTCAAAGGGGTAGCAAAAAATATATTGACTTGGAGTCCTCCTTATGATTTTAATAAACCTGAGGATATACCTCCCCGCTATTTTACGGACCATGGGATTGGACATACTGAGGGAGTAATAAAGAAGCTTAACAATCTTACCCAAAACCTCAATGATTTAGAGGATTATGAAATTTTCTTCCTCCTCTGTGGTGCATGGTTGCATGATATTGGGATGTTCCTTGGTAGAGAAAAGGGAGAGTCTCTTGATACAACACGAGAGTATCATCATGAAAGGAGTGCCAAAGAGGTGGAAAGATTAGCCAAGAATAAGTATTTAGCCCTCGATGAGCTTGAGGTGCCCAACATAGCTAATCTCTGTCATGGACATAGAAGAAAATTTGATGTCATCAGCTTTCCTGAGAGAAGGGCCTTAAAAGAAGTAAATATAAGGGTTCGGTTGTTAGTGAGTCTCTTGCGGATTGCTGATGCTTGTGATTATCGTCCAGGTCGATCTCCAAGGCTGATTTTTGATCTCTATAAAGAATTTATCCCTGAGAGAGAAACTAAATTTTGGGAAGAGAATTTCTATATAGCCAGCATTGACTTTGAGTTTGACTCTGCCTCTATTGATATATGGTTTAATTTTAGTGATGACCACAAGATTAAGTCCCATCAGGAAAGGATCGCTCAAAGGATTAAGGTTCACATCCAGAAAGAACTTCAAAGCGTAGAGGGTGTCTTTAAGGATTATAAGATCAATCTATTTCGTGTATTCGTCAAGGACTATAAGACAGCAGAAGTTGTTAAAGAGTTAGAGAGGGAATACCCTGGTTGGGGATTCTTAAAAAAATTCTCAAAGGATATTG
>JAHJQJ010000078.1 GCA_018819325.1 Patescibacteria group bacterium | reverse complement strand
GTGGACAAGAAAGGGATCGAACCTTCACGAGCGTAAGCTCACAGCGTTCTGAACACTGCGCGTCTACCAATTTCGCCACTTGTCCGTTTTAGTTTAGCCAGTAGGTGTCTATTATATCTGATATTTTTTGGTTTCTTGACAGGTTAACGTGTTGGGGTTGAAAAAGAACTATGGCGGGTAGTTCTTCTGCGAAGACTCTTTGGAATTCGTGATAAATGGTCTTTCTGACGTTTGGATCTAGAGTTGTTCTGCCGTCTTCTAGAAGCTTGTCTAGTTTTTCACTGGTTGATTTACCAACATTCCCTGCCTGAGTTGAGTGCCAGAAGGGATATTGATCTGGGTCTGGTGGAATGTCGAAGGTGGTTAGAAAAAGTTGGAAGTTTTCTGGAATACTACTAACAACCCTAACGTTAACTTTAAGATTGGGTATATTTATGGAGTTTTTAATTTCTTCTGCTGTGGCAAGAAGTTCTGGTGTGGTGGAAAGTTCTAGTTCTATGTCTGTGCTTAATAGTTCCTTGGCCCTTTTTGGGTCGGGTAGGTATTCCTTGACTAATGGGTTATAAGCCCAAGAGTCTGGATTGATGGTGGTGAGTGCCTTTTGAGTATTGGAGTAATCCAGCCCCAAACTGTAGGCCACTCCTTGTCTAGCGGGTTTGCTGTTAAGAGTGGAGTCTTGATGGTTTAGAATTAATAAAATAAGGCTTTGTGTATCAAGAAACTGGTTTAAAATGCCAAATTCAGATAGATCTTGGTCTTGATTTATAAATGGTAGGTCTACAAGGGCGTCTATCTGACCAAGTTTGTAAGCCGTAAGGGCCCGGGATGAGGTTGGATAGATATTAACAAAGGTTTTGTAGTCACCGTTATCTATGATGATTTGGGTAAGTGTGCCGGAAGATTTTTGCCTGAGCTTTATTTTAAATGGGCTGGGTAGTAAGCCGTCTTGGTTGGTAATGGGAAAACTTAAAATTGATGGAAAGGGAGCAAACTTGGCAGGGAGGGTAAATTTAATAGTCTCTGGGTTTGGGGTCTCGATACTAACTTTGGGAATAGAGATGTTTATGTCTTGTGATTTAATAGGTGTGCCGTCTGACCAGGTACTGCCTGGTTTTATTTTGTAGGTATAGATTTTTTCTGAATCGTCTATTTCTTGGTTTCCTATGGTGGTTAGTCCGGAGTTTAGGAACCTTGTGACTTGTTTGGGTAGGTTGTTGGCCGAGTACTGACCAACCAAGCCAATATGAATGTCTGTGCTGGATAAGCCTGGAAGTATTTTTTGAATCTTGGTTATAATTAACCCTAAGACAATCGAAAGAATTATTCCTACGATAATCAAGTATTTGTATTTTGATACAAAGGCGCTAATGAACCAAAGGTTTTTTCTTATGTTTTTTAGCATGTATTAGGACCTGATATTGAGAATGGAAATAGCTATAAAAATAATTACGGTAAAAATAGTAAACAGGTAAATCATTTTTTCTGGGCCGGTTTTTGTTTGATAGCCAGATTGGGTGGCGCCAAAAGGATTGCTTAATCCGCTATCTTTGGATTGGAGCATGACCAAGGTTACTAGGATAAGGGAAATAATTATTTGGATGATTAGTAGTATGTTCATTTTTTAAAAAGCCAAGAGATAATGGAGTGAATTCCGTTTATTAAGCTAGAGGTAATGATATATGAAAACAAAAGGTTTATGTGGAATGCTGGGATTATGAAACCTTGGTAGGTGAAGCCGGTGAAATAGTGAGGCTGAAGGCTGATGCCAACGATGAGAAACTGGAGTAAAAACAGGGTGACTACGCTAATAACCCAAGAAAACAGCCCTAAGGTAATTAGGTTTATGGGTAGTAGTAAAAGTTTAATGATTGGTTTGACAACCTTGTTTAGCAAAAGCCAGAGGATACTGGCTGTTAATATGACCTGAAAACTGTTTTTTACCGAAAATCCAGGATAGATGTTAAAGCTTAAGTAGAGTGCTAGGTAGTTAATGCCAATTTGTCTAAGAATGGTTTTCATTGGCTTAATTGTAAACTAGAAATAGATTCTGGGCAAGCTCCCCCGTCATCCCCGCGTAGGCGGGGATCCATTTATATAGATTCCGTGTCAAGCACGGAATGACGGTTTAGGTTTTGATGGAGACGGGAAAGACGGAGTTTGCGTTTTTGATTTTTGTCATTGTCAATATTAAACCATTCAGAATTTTATTTCTTTTACGTTGTTCATCGAGTAATTTTTTTGGGAAAATTTTCTTACACTCCAACCTTTCTTCTAAACCTCCCCTTTTGTTTTGTGAAACATGTGATAACTCGAATTCCTTTTTACACCACGATGTTGATTTCTGCGAATATCTCTTTCCATTATTTAAAATGGAAAGCATTGTTGCTTCAATACAGGGTGTGTTTTTGAAAATTGTAATATTTTGCCTAGCAGCTTTTTTCTCTGCTTTCATGATTTCTTGTCTTGGTCTATCGTCATCAATGACTACAAAGCGTCGGTCAAAATCTCCCAAGTACCTTGATGCATTTACGACTGGGTTATCTACTGATCCTCCTCTGCCCTTTCGGATGGTTACCGCGATATTGCCAGCTTTCGAATATACTTGTTTTAAGTGTTTTAAAAAGATTTCCTCTGTTAATCCTTCACCATATATTAATACTGTACTCTTTGTTTGACGACGCTTTTTTTTGTACGGATTTGACCTTGACATACATGAGCTTAATTGATCTTAGGTATTGCACCATATGCGCCAGCAATATATTTAGTGTAATAATTATCATCAGCACGTATACCAGACATTTCGTCAAGACGCCAAACTTCGCTGCTGCCTTGCTTGTTTTTTTCCACTAATACTACTTGATATTTATCCAGCTCATTCAAGATACGATGATTGTGAGTACTGAATAATATTTGCGCATTTTTAGGATTAGTTTCTGGCGAGAGAAAAAGTTCAAAAAGAGCTAAGACCATGTCTGAGTGGAGATTGACATCAAACTCGTCAATAACAGCTACTCCTCCATCAACCAACACTTGTAATATGGTTTCTAGAAGTACAACAAGTTGTTTTGTCCCCGATGATTCATAGCGAAAAGGTAACTTGTATTCCTGATTTTCAAACTGATGTGTTACTTGGGCGTCAATATAGAATCCATCTCCTTTTTTTTCTTTTCGTATATCAAACGCCTCGAAACCAAGATCAAAACGCGCCAACAATTTCTCTGCCTCGCTTTTGTGTGACTTGTTTTTATTAAAGAAGTTTAGCGCAGAAAATACGCGGTTAGTTTTGGGAGATAGCGAATCACCTGTCCAACCAGCCTCGATAACATTTGTTTTGACTTTTTGCCAAAATAAGCCAATTTTTTCGCTTTTTTCGTGATTTAATCGCATTCCTATACCTATTACACTGGCATTGGTGCGAAGTAATTTTTCGAAACCTTTAGGTAGAGAGAAATTATTGTTCATCAGACGATACTTTTTAGATTCTTCTTCCCACTGACGCAAAAATAAGGTTTTTGTCGTGGTTTTCTCTTTGCTTTTGTTTTTGACTTTCAAGTCCTCTTTTAAAATTTTCTTTGAGTCAAGGATGAAACTGTATGTGTAAATGTCGCCATCCATTTCAAATTTTACTGAAGTCTCAATCGGTTTATTCTTTAGCTGAGGGAATAAGAAAGGTAGGACTGGAATCGGAGCTGATGGTTCAATGTCAAATGAATTAACAATCAACCATTTAAAAAATGGCAGAACTTTAAGTAGATTGGTTTTTCCAGAAGCGTTTGGGCCAATAACGGTTTCTACTTTTGAAAGACGAGTTCCTGAAGAAGTTGTATAGTAACCGTAACTTTTGGGTGTTTTATCATTGACTAAAAAGTCTACTGTATTTTCTCCTGCAAATGAATAAAAGTTTTTACACGAAAATGAGTGAATCATGTTTTTATAATATTTTAATATACAAGCAGTATATCTTAAATGTCTCTGGTTGTCAATATCATACAATTTATTGTATGAATACGGCTTCTGTACATATTTTACGGGTCTATTTGATTAATTTTCATTCGCGAAGCGAAATTTTGCACAACTAGTGGATGGGCGAATGGTTTTCATTGGTTTAATTGTAAACTAGAAATAGATTCTGGGCAAGCCGGGGTGACAAGGACCGTCCTTGTCATTGAGCGAAAATTATCAGATAGGCTTTCTTATTTTCTTATAAACTTTATTGTTTCCACCTTTCCAGTCTTGGAATTCCCCGAGTTGCAATCCATGCAAAAATACCGTTCATTTCATCTTTTTTCATTTCTTGAATACAAAACTCTTGCATTTTCTTGGCATTATTAACTTCTGGTGGAGTTAAAAACTTTCCATTCTCATAACACATTGAACAGTATTTTTCACTTATAGAACCATCGACATTGGATCCGCCACCTTTTTTATCCTTATTCATTGGAAAGCCACAACTTTGGCAAAATTTATTTTTTTTCTAATAGTACTGTTTTTGCGTAAATAGATTCTGGGCAAGCTCCCGCTGAGCGAGACCTTGGTGGGGTGACAAGGACGGTCCTTGTCATTGAGTGAAAGTGCAATGTGGTCGAGTACTGGAACGAAGTGGGGAACGGAGACGTAATAAAAAGCCACTCCTTAATTTTACTGGTGAAAATTATGAAAATAATTGTTTCATCATCCAATCGGTAACTTCTTCCCCTCTTCCAGCAGCATAAAAAGCAGCAACTACCTCAGCTCTTACGTTTCCATATTCTGTTTCAACATCAACTGAAGCTTCTTTCATCACATCACTTATTTCACCTGTGTAAATTTGCTCGGGGTCAAAACCCAACTCTACCATTCTTGCTTTAGTACCATTATCTAACTGCTGGGGTTGTTTAACTCTTTCATTTATCATAATTATTTTCACCTCCTTTTTTTAAGTAGGGAGATTGTAACACACCTTTTTATTATTTTGCACAACGTTTCTGTATGTCCGTAGTTAAGCGGACATGTTAAGCTACCCTGATTTTACAACATGGACGCTTAATTAGGGCCGAACGAGTGCAACGAAGTGAGCCGGACATACTGTGTTATATGACCTGAGAAGAATTGATAATATTTTTTCTTATCAATTCGACGAAAGTGCAACGGGGCCGACTGAACGAAGTGAAAAAGGAGTACATTTTTCTTCTTTATTCTCTATTTTTCACTCGGCTTTTTATTTCTTCCTTTGATTCAGCGAAAAAAAGAGGGGTGAGGGGTGAATTTTTTGAGTGGTGCAATTAAGATCAAGGGTTAGATATAATGTAGAAGATGATTAACGTCTTAATGAAGAAAATAAGCTTTAACCTGAAGAACTCTTCGGATATTTTCTTGGCTTTTAAGGTTGCCATTGTAATTCTTTTAATAAAAATACTATTGACGGCAATTGGTGAGCTGGTGGTAAGTATCGCTGGACTGCCTTTAGAATTTTTTGGTTCTGATCGCCAAATACCAGAAGTAACTTTGGATGATGCTGTGTTCGTTATTTTTATGGCTCCAATAATTGAAACTCTTTTGGGGCAGACTATTCCAATTAAAATTGGAATGAAGTTCACTTCTGATAATAAAAAGCTTATTGTGTTTTCAGCTATAATATTTTCTTTGCTTCATTTACCGGTAATTGGTTTTATGGTTTCGGCTTTTGCAATGGGATCTGTGTTTTCTTGGATATATATAATGAAGGGAGGTGGTTTGAAAGCTTTCAAAATTGTTTTTCTGGCACATCTTATACACAACAGTATCGCTTTTACAGCAGCACTAACACTGCAATGGTTACAGTAAGAGGGACGGTTTTCGAATGTGTTTGTTTTTTGTTTTAGTTCCCCTAGTACCATTTTTATTTCTTAATAAAAAGCCGAGTGAAAACTCTTAAAATTAAAAATGTATTTCATATAACTAGTGGATAGATGGTTTAGGTTTTGATGGAGACGGGAAAGACGGAGTTGGTGTTTTTGATTTTTTTTATTATTAATATTAGTAATATTAATAGGGTGGCTAGTATGGCCATAAGTGCTTGGGGTTGGAGAATGGGTTTTATACTTACTGGCAGGGTGTACTGGTCACCGGCAATTTCTACAGTTACTGTTTTGGTTGATTTTCCTACGATTGGTCTGGAGTTTAGGTTGATTTCCATTTCTTGATGAGATAAAGGAGGAATGTTAAGTTTTGCCGTACCAGAGGGGTTTTTAACGCTTACTATTAATACATTCCCCCTTTGTTCCTTTATTTCCACCTGGATATTGGCTGGGGGGAATTCTATCGGGTCGGTTTCCTTTACATTTACGTCCTTGGTAGTTTTTTCTGGATTTTTGTAAAAACCTGCCGGTAGAGGAGGGGTGGTATCTTGGCCGTGAATGACAAAGGCGATGTGGTTTAGGTCTAGCTTGTTAAAGTAGTCTACCCCGTTGGTGGTGTTGGTCCAGGTTGGGTCTACTTGTATCCAAGTATTTTTTTCTTTGTCAAAGTATTCTGGCCAAGCGTGAAGTACGTCTTTTGCCAAGCTTAGGGGTTTTAGTTTTTCGTTTTCAGACATGGCGAAGCCTTGGATTTCTCTGGCGGGTAGGTTATTTTTTCTGGCTAAAGCAACAAAAAGATCGGTAAAATTGGTGCAGATGGCTTGGGTAGGGTGTTGTAAAGAAAATGAGGCAGTTTGTCTAGATAGCGGATCTTTTTCAATAAGAGAGTAGTTGTAAACCAAAGAGTCGGTGACGAAATTAAAAATTTGCTGGGGGTCTTTTAGTTCTCCTACATTTATTTTTTGAAACTCTTGGGAGTTGTAGTCCCAGGTTTTGGTTGGTTCTAGATATTTGGACAGGTCTGGAGTGCCGATTTCTGATTTGGGGGTGAATTGTAGCTTAATTATTTGTTTTAGATCAATGTTTAGTTTCTGCTTGGGTTTTAGGGTGTAAACGGCTAGCCAGTTGCCGTCTGGGTCTGCGGTGATGTTGTCTGGTTTGGGGCTGATGTCTTTGATCAACACTTCTTGATAACTGGTGTTGGGTGGTAGGGCAATTGTTTTTTGATTGTTTGAGTTGAGCTCGTTTTCTAGATAGTAACTGGTGTTTAGTTCAAAAAACTGTTCACTGCCAAAGAGGGCGGAGATGGGTTTGTTGGCCAAAGAGTGGGATGAAAAGGTGTATATATTGTTTGTTATTTTGGTTGGCTTGGGGTCTACAAAAACTAGTTTGGGGAAGTTGGGGGGAATTTGCAGGTTGACGGTTAGGTTATTTATACTCTCGTTGGTGGTTATTTTGGGTATGTTTATTTCCCAAACCGAGCCTGTTTTGACGGCAATGTCGTGGGTGTTGTATTCTATGGAGAAGGTGTGGGTTTTATCTACTCCTACGATTTTATTTATGAAGGGAAAGTTTATGTTGGTAATGTTGTTGGTTAAGACTATGTCTGGGTCTATTGGGGTGGTGAAGTCTTTGACCTTGAGGTTTTCTATGTTGGTGTGGCTGACGCTAAGGCTGAACTCGGTGGCGTAAACCCTGGAAAGGTTGTTTGTTTGAGAAATTTGGTATTTGACGTTGGTCAGCCCCGTGGCGTCGACCTTGTAAGTTATTTGATAGTCGGTGGTGAATTGGCTAAGGGCAGAGGCTGGTTTAGCGGCCAGTAAGAAAACTAGACATAAAAAAATTATTCTGCGCATTGAATGAGAGTATAGCTTAAATTTAGGCGTCATTCCTGCGAAGGCAGGAATCTATATAAATGGATCCCGCATCAAGTGCGGGATGACGAAGAGAAACGTCGTTCTGGGGACGAGTCTGCGAGGACTTCGGAATCGATTCTGGATGCGTTCGAGGACTCACTTACCAGAATGACATGATGAGCAGGGGTACGACCCTCCCTCGGCTCGATCGGATTCCACATCGGAAGAGCTTGCATTTTTGTTCTTGTCATGTCACACATCTGAACAGTGTTGACTAAGAAGTCGAACACAGTGTCTGATGAGTGACATTCACTGCTCCTTGCCAAAACTGGGTGTTGACTTTGGGTATTGTTTGGTATAAAAATGATGTATATAGATTCCTGCCTTCGCAGGAATGACAGAGAGAAGGATTCTGGACAAGCCAGAATGACGAAGAAATTAATAAGAAATTTAAAAATATGGCGGTAACTTTATACAGAAGGCAAAGACAAATTGTGGATTTTATTAGGCAGTTTATTCAAAGAAATGGGTACTCACCCACCCTACAAGAAATTGCGGATGCCTTGGGCGTTTCTAGTTTGGCTACGGTGCATGAACATTTGCAGGCTTTGGTGAAAAAAAAGGTAATTAGAAAGTTTGAGGGCGCTGTTAGGGGTCTGGAGATTATTGAGGAAAAAATGTCTCAACTTAATACCTTGGAACTGCCAATAATGGGATTTATTGCGGCAGGAAAACCCATTGAACCACATACTGACCCAGATGCCAGTTTTAGAATTCCACCTAGCATGGTAAGTAGCAAAAAAAGATCGTTTTGTTTACAGGTAAAAGGTGATTCTATGATAGAAGAGGGAATATTTGATAGAGATTATGTAATTATGGAGGAGATTGCTATTGATGACGTTAGTAATGGCGATATTGTAGTGGCTTTATTGGAAAACGGACTGGCAACTTTGAAAAGATTTTTTAAAGAAAAAACTAGGGTTAGGTTGGAGCCAGCGAACTCATCGATGTCCCCTATTTTTGCCACCAATGTACAAATCCAAGGTAAGTGTGTTGGAGTGGTAAGAAAATATTAAGATGAAACTTTTGTTGGTGGGACTACCCTTAGGTAATATTGAGGATATAAGTTTGAGAGCCATTAGGGCTTTGCAAGAAGCTAAATTGGTGATCTGTGAAGATACTAGGGTGTTTAGGAAATTGTGGCTGAAACTTGAAAATTTGGGATATTTGACGGGTGGTTTTTCAGGAAAACTAAGTGTAATCAATGATTTTAACGAGAAGAAAAAGGTACCGGAACTGATTGGAGAAATTCAAGCTTTTGATGAGGCGGTTTTGGTCACAGATGCGGGGATGCCGACGATATCTGACCCTGGATTTAGATTGGTGAAGCAGGTAATTGAGATGGGTGGGGCGGTTACTAGCGCACCGGGGCCAAGCGCGGTGACAACGGCTCTGTGTTTATCTGGTTTATCGTCTGACAAGGTGTTATTTTTGGGGTTTTTGCCCAAAAAGAAGTCTAAACGAGAAAGGTACTGGGAAGCGTCTAAGTCCTTTTCTGCTCTTGGATTAACTTTGGCGATTTACGAACCGGCTAGAAGTGTATACAAAACACTGGAAGAAATTTTTCTTAATTTTGGTGATGTGGAGGTGGTAATTGCCAGAGAACTGACCAAGAAGTTTGAGGAAGTTATTAGGGGAACGGCCAGTGGAGTGATGGAGAAAATTAAAGAAAAAGGAGTTAAGGGAGAGTTGGTGTTGTTGTGGCGGCTTTCGAAGGAGAAGAAAGGGTAAGGTAGTCGTGAATTAATGAAAGGCGGTTGTATTTTATGGTTCGCTCGCCTCTGACTGGTGCACCAAACTTAACGTAGTCGGCGCCAACCCCAACGGCGAAGTCTGCTAAGAAGTCTTCGTTGGTGTCTCCGGAACGATGAGAAACAACGCAGGCAATGTTGTTAGCCTTAGCCATTTTGATTACAGACACCGCTTCGGAGATGGTGCCAACCTGATTGGGTTTTATAATAACGGCGTTGCAGGCTTTTTGATCGATGGCCTTTTTAAGGAGAAATGGGTGGGTGGTAATAAGGTCGTCCCCTACGATTAGTGTATTCTGGCCGATTAGACTGGTTAAGGCGGTCCAGTCTGCCCAGCTGTCTTGGTCTAACGGGTCTTCTAGTAAGATATGGCCGAACTTATTTTTTAGATCAATTAGGTATTTTATGAAGTCTTCTGCAGAGTAAGGGTTTTTACGGTCTTTAATTTTGTATTGTTTGTTTTTAAAGAATTCAGAGGCAGCCAGATCTAAACCCAGGAAGACCTGTTTATTTAGTTCGTAGGGTGTGGATTGGATGGCTTCTGTAATTAAATCTATGGCGTCCTGGTTGTTGTTAAGGTCGGGGGCGAAACCGCCTTCGTCGCCAACGGAGTAACTGGCGTTTTTATTTATAAGTTGTTGTTTTAGTTGATGATAAATCTCTGTTCCAATTCTTAGAGATTGTTTAAAATCAAGTTTGCTGGAAGGAATTACGTGGTATTCTTGGAAGTCTAGGTTCTGGTTTCCGTGTTTGCCACCGTTTATTATGTTAAACATTGGTGTGGGGAGATTGGCTGGGGTGGGCTGGTGCAAGTTATACTTGGCCTGGACGTATTGGTAGGTTTGCATGGTGGAGACGCGGGCGCCTAGTTCAAAGATGGCTTGGGAAACGGAAAGAATGGTGTTGGCGCCAAGTTTGCCCTTATTTTTGGTGCCGTCTAGGTTTATGAGCATCTGATCGATGGAGTTTTGCTTGGTTGGATCTTGTCCGATGAGATACTTGCTTAAAACTTGATTAATTAAGTGCACGGCTTTTAAGACACCCTTGCCCTGAAATCTTGAAGGATCATTATCTCTTAATTCTAGAGCTTCTTTGTCTCCCACTGATGCGCCAGAAGGAATGGTGGCGGTGGCGCCGGTGTCGTTTGACCAGACGCTGGTTTCTATGGTGGGTGTGCCACGTGAGTCAAGGATTTCTCTGGCTCTAACTGCTTTTATTATGGCCATTTTATTTTTTTAGTAGTCTTTTTTCGGCCAGAGAGACAATTTCTCTGGTTCTGTCTAGCATGTCTGGAGAAACGGAAACCGAAGTAATCCCCCACTCTACTAGTTTGGCGGTTAGATCTGGGTAAAGGCTGGGTGCCTGACCACAGATACTGGAGGTAATACCATGCTTATTGGCGGTTTTTATTATTTTTTCTAGAGCCCAAAGTACGGCTGGGTTTCGTTCGTCGTAGACGCTGGAAACGACTTCGTTATCTCTGTCTGCGCCCAGAATTAACATGGTTAGGTCGTTGGTACCTATAGAGATGCCGTCGATGCCTACATTAATGAAATCGTCTAGCAAGATAACGTTGGAAGGAACCTCTACCATCATCCATAGTTTAAAACTGGGCGATCTTATTAAGCCCATGCTTGATACTAGGCTTTTGACCTTGATTAGCTCGTCTACCGTGTGGACAAAAGGAAGCATAAGGCTTAAGTTTTTGTAGCCGTATTTATTTCTGACTCTTTTTATGGCTTCTATTTCTAGTTCGAAAACCGATTGATCTTGTAGATATCTGTAAACTCCGCGGTAACCAATCATGGGATTGGCCTCTTGTGGTTCAAAGGCGCTCCCACCTATTAAGTTTCTGTATTCGTTGGTTTTGAAATCGGTGGCACGGTAGATCACGGGGCGATCGCCAAAGCTTTGGGTGAATTTTAATAGGCCTTCTGTTAATTTTTCTGTGAAGACGTGGCCTTTTTTATCGGCGATTAGTTTTTTGGGGTGGGTGCCGATCTGGGCGATCATAAACTCTGCCCTTAGGAGACCAACTCCGTCGGAATTTTTCTCGGCAACGGTGCCGGCCAGGTCGGGTTCGGCCAGGTTGACGTATATTTTGGTGGCGGTGCGAAGTGGCTCAGTTCCCTGCTTAGATAGATTTTTATCTGGTTTTTTGGCAATTACCCGTGGTTTTTTTTCTGGTTTGCCGTTGTAGACATCACCGGTGGAGCCATCTAGAGTTACTGTTTGACCAACCTTTAAAATAGCGGTGCCTTTAACGGTGCCTACAATGGCGGGTACGCCAAGCTCACGAGAGACAATGGCTGCGTGGCTGGTTTGGCCACCTTTGTCTGTAATAATGCCGGCGGCTTTTTTCATGGCGGGAACAAAGTCTGGCGAGGTCATGCTGGCTACCAAAATATCTCCGGTTTTGACCTTATTGATTTCTGTTGAGCTTTTTATCTTGATTACTTTGCCTGTAGCAATGCCAGGAGAGGCGGCTTGACCTTGAAGAATTACTTTAAGATTTTTAAGGTCGGATAGTTGATATTTGGGCTTGCCGCTTCCGGCAACAGAGATGGTGGTAATGGGTCTAGACTGAACTATGTAAAGCTGGCCTTTTTCTAGGGCCCATTCTATATCTTGGGGGAAGTAGTAGTGTTTTTGAATACCGTCTACAATTTTTGCCAGCTTTAAGATTAAGTCGTCTGGTAGTTTTTGTAGGTTTATTTTTTGCTTACTAACCCTTTTTTTCTTAACGCCGCTTGGGTACTTATATACTTCTTTGATGGTTTGGGGAATTATTTGGCGAGAGTGAATGGTGAAATCGTCCTTATTTACTATGTAATGATCGGGGGTGATCACGCCCTGAACAATGTAGTCGCCTAGCCCGTAACCGGCTTCTATAATAATCTGGTTTTTGTTGTTGGTGACCGGGTTGATAGAAAAGGCTACTCCGGAAATTTCTGATTGAATCATTAGCTGAATTGGCACGGCTAGGCTAACCTTGAAGTGATCGAATCCCTTGGTCTGGCGGTAAAAAATGGCTCTGGCGCCAAAAAGTGATGCCCAGGCGTCTCTAACGGCTTGGATTAGATTGGCTTCGCCCTTTATGTTTAAGAACGACTCTTGCTGGCCGGCAAATGAGGCGTCTGGTAGATCTTCTGCGGTGGCGGAGGAACGGACGGCAACCAAAGGTGTTTTGTTTCCCTTTACTAGCTTTTCATAAGATGAAAAAATTTGGTTGGTAAGTTCTTGGGGAATTTTGGCTTTTGTGATTAGTTTAACGATTTGATTAGAAGATTTTTGTAGATCTTTGTTATTGTGGACGTCTGTTTGATTTAAGATTTGCTTGATTTTGGGTTGGATTTGGTTGTGCTTGATAATTAACTGATAGGCGGCAGAGGTGACGCAAAAACCGTTGGGGACGGGCAGGCCAGCTTGGATCATTTCACCTAAGTTAGCGGCTTTGCCGCCGACTAAGGGAATATCGTCTTTATCAATCTTGTTGAATGGAAGAACCAGGGCAGAGTTCATATACAAATTAGTATACACAAAAATGGCTTAGTGAGAACCCCACTGACAAGGACGGTCCTTGTGTTGTGCGATGTAAATTTAATTTAATTTTTTTTCACCGATAAATACTTCTTTATTGCAATCTTGGTGTGGGGGCTTAAATTTTTAGGCAATTGTGATATTTTAAACCAACGAACATCATCATGTTTTTCGGGTTCGTTATTTTTAATATCACCAGATAAATACTTAAGATGATAACAGAATGCAAGCCAATTCCTTTTATCATAAAGTTTACTTAAAAGAGATTATTTGATACCCATATTTTGCTACATCTTCTTTTGACCAGAATGTCATATTTTTGGTTTTACCCACATAGGCAACCTCTTTTCTTAGCTCCCTACCGGTATAGTTTTTAGTTTTAGGATTCCATTCTTGCAAAATTAAAACATCACCTTCATTACATTCCCAATCAGCGAGTCGAAGTTCATATGTTTTTTTACCATCTTTAATATTTTGAAAATATTCTGGCCAGACTTTCTTTTTTATGGTCATATTTTGCGAAATTTTGTGTAAATAGTAATAATTCGTAGTATACATAAAGGATTCTGGACAAGCTCCCGCTGAGCGGGACTCTGGCAGAATGACCCATGACTGGCAAGGACGGTCCTTGTCAGAAGTGAGCCTATGTACTTATGGACTAGTCCATGGAAACAATGTGGTATGGTTGCTTAGAGGAGAATCCCCTAAGGAGGACCACTCCGGGGGTGGGCTTTATTTAATGAGGTTTTGGGCGAAGGTGAGGGCGTCGGCTTAAGTAAAGTTGAATGGAAGAACCAGGGCAGGGTTCATATACAAATTAATTAGTATACACAAAAATATCTAGTCTTTTGTGTTCTTAGTTGTGCTGTAAGAGTTCACGCTTCCTGAATGGGTTTAGATAGCGTAATTTGGATTAGTGAGAAGTTCTCTGCATTCTTTTAGAGGGTTTAGGTCTTTGGTGTCCCAGGTTCCAAACAAAGATGAAAGAATCTCTTTTGTTTTCGAGC
>JAHJQJ010000077.1 GCA_018819325.1 Patescibacteria group bacterium | reverse complement strand
GCTCGAAAACAAAAGAGGTTCTTTCATCTTTGTTTGGAACCTGGGACACCAAAGGTCTAAACCCTCTAAAAGAATGCGGAAAACTCCTCACTAATCCAAATTACGCTATCTAAACCCATTCAGGAAGTGTGAACTCTTACATTCCTAAATCCCCAACAACTCACCCTCTCTAAAGATATATAATTTCTCTATGTCCAATCAAAAGCTTAATCGGCTTTTTCTTTTCATCTTAGGGTTATTCTTTGTCTGCCTATTCTTAAGTTTACCCAGAGAAATCAACATTTTTGGTCGCCAATTACCCGCCCTAAACATTAATCTGGGTCCAGTCAAAATATATCGAGATCTTAACGTTAAACAAGGGCTAGACCTTCAAGGGGGCACCAGGGTTGTCCTTAAAGCAGACATGGAAAACATAAGCCCAGAAGATCGCAACACCGCCCACGAATCAGTTCGTTCCGTTATTAGCAAACGGGTAGATCTTTATGGTGTCTCAGAAGCAAACATTAAAACATCCAAGGTGGGTGAAGAATACAGATTGGTTGTAGAGCTACCAGGAATCGACCAACCGCAAGAAGCACTAGACCTCATTGGCCAAACAGCCAGATTGATTTTTGCCTCTCCAACTGCTGAGCCCACCATTAACGGTTTTATCTCCACTGATTTAACCGGAGCAGATTTAAAAAGGGCTCAGGTCACTTTTGAAACCGAAAACAGGCAACCAGGTGTTTCCATAGAATTTAAAGACTCGGGTAAAGAAAAGTTTAGTCAGTTAACCAAAGAGTATCTCAATCAACCCTTAGCAATTATTTTAGACGACTCAATTTTAACCGCTCCTACAATCCAATCGGTTATCACTTCTGGTCAAGCCGTCATCACTGGCCAGTTCACCAGCGAAGAAGCTAAAAACTTAAGTATTCAACTAAACGCTGGTGCTTTACCGGTGCCAGTAAGCGTTTTAAGTCAAAAAAACATCCCCGCTACTCTTGGATCGCAGGCAGTTTCTCAAAGCGCAATTGCCGGTGGAATCGGTTTGAGCCTAGTGGTCTTGTTCATGACTGCCTACTACGGCTGGTTAGGTTTAATCGCCTCTTTCGGATTGGTCCTTTATGGCCTTATTACCCTAAGTATCTACAAACTTATTCCAGTAACCCTTACTCTTCCCGGTATTGCTGGCTTCCTGCTTTCCGTGGGTATGGCAGTAGATTCAAACATCTTAATTTTTGAAAGGTACAAAGAAGAAATTAGAGCCGGTCGTTCACCCAAAGTTGCTTTAGAACTAGGTTTTGGTAGAGCCTGGGACTCAATCAAAGACGCCAATACCGCCACCATAATAACCGCCCTTATCCTGTTCAATCCGTTGAACTGGAGCTTTTTAAACACCTCTGGTGCCGTTAGGGGATTTGCTCTCACCTTAATGATAGGAATATTTATCTCCCTCTTCACCGGCATCGTGGTCACCAGAACCTTATTAAGATTATTTTATAAAAAAGCAAGATGAACTGGCTAAAACTGTCACCTATATATTTTTTCATCTCCTTTATGCTCCTTTCGGTCAGCGTTTTTTCAATTGTCAAATACGGTTTTAACTTATCCATAGAATTCACCGGTGGTACCGTTACTACTCCCCAAGGTTTCGAGTACGTCGGTCCTAGCATTGGCCAAGAAACCATCAGAAAAACAATTATCAGCATTGTCCTAGCCGTTGCCACCCTGCTAATTTACATTTCTTTCACCTTTAAAAAACTAAAGTTTGGCGTCTGTGCCATTATGGCTACATTGCATGACTCACTAATTCTTCTGGGTAGCTTTTCCTTACTCGGCCACTTTTTTAATCTCCAGGTAGACCTTCTATTCGTCACCGCCGTACTTACCACCTTGTCATTCTCGGTCCACGACACCATTGTGGTCTTCGACCGCATCCGCGAGCTAAGTAAATTGACAGGGACGGTCCTTGTCACCAATGAGAAATCCACCATCAACCAAGCCATTACCGACACCATCGTTCGCTCTTTAAACAACTCTCTTACCATCATCTTTATGCTTTTAGCCTTACTATTAATGGGGGCAGAGTCCACTAAACCGTTCATCTTAGCCCTTCTGATTGGTACCATCATCGGCACTTACTCCTCCACCTTCACTGCCGCCCCCCTCCTAGTCATCTGGTCCAAGTTATTCAACAAAAAATAACCATTCCTCCACAATAATTTAGTGCTATTATTAATTATGGTCAATATAAAGAAAAGAAAAAAAACCACTACACGCATACAAGCAATTCTAAGAGAGATTGTTATTCCCAAACGATCATCAGGAAAAGGTAATGCCAGCACAGCACTCTACAAAATGCGCTATGGCTCCAGTTGGAAAAGATATTACCCATTGGCAAGATAAATGAAATATGTTGTCGAAGACTCTTCCTTCGTCATTTCATTGCTAGATAAGACCGACAAACTTCACACTCACGCACTTCAGTTTTTTAAACTCATACTTTCTCACGGACATACAGTGCGTACCATAATTCCTTCTACAGTCTTCTATGAAACAATGTTTGTTTTGCTAAAAAACGGAGTCTCTTACAGGCAGGCAAAAACAAAACTTGCCAACTTGATGATGATAGATCAGGTTATTAATCTAGCTATTACAGAAACCATGATATTGAAGCTTGCTAAGCACACAGAGAAACTTATCCTAAACAAACAAAACAAAACCAGGGTTAGATCTAACGATCTTTTAATTACATCTATTGCTTGCAATCAAGAAAATTCTTGCTTAATAACTTCAGACATAGGTATAAAAGAATATTCCCCTGTCTTTCCAAACATATTTCTTTTTAACAGTCCAGATAATTTGAGATCATTTCAGAAGTTCTTGCAACCGTAATCGTCTCACCTGCTCCTCCACCTTCACTGCCGCCCCCCTCCTAGTCATCTGGTCCAGGCTCAACCCGCGGGGTCGTGCCTAGCACTTAGCCTCAAACTTGATATAGTTTATTTCACTCTTTAATTCTAGAAAGTAATGATAAAATTTTGGTATGCCAGCCATCGTAATTGATATTGATGAATGTAAAAAGAAAATTCCTGGATATACACCAACTAAGGCCACAGAATATCATACTGAATCAGCCAAAATTGCAGATAAGTTATTTAAAAATGCTCTTTCTAAAAAAACTCCCAAAAAAGTAATACTCATGTGTGGAGGAAGTGCTTCAGGTAAAAGTGAGCTAGTGTCTTCTGAATTAATTAACGAAGAAGCTATTATTTACGATAGTACATTACACACTCAAGAAGGTGCAAAGGTTAAGATAAGAAATAGTGTGGGGAAAGGTAAACTTGTTGAGGTTTGTGCCTTACTTCCAGAAAGTATTTCAAAATCTTTTGGTGTATTCTTGACTCGTGAAAGACAAATTCCAGTTAAAATTTTTTATGTGACACACGTTGGGAGTAGACAAAATTTACTATGGATAGCAAAAAATTTTCCTCAAGTAAAAATACGAATATATATTGGAAAAACTGATAAATACAACAAGCTTCAGGTATTTAAGTATAATTACAACTCCCAGTCAGAGATTGTTAAATTTATTGAAGAGCAACAACTGTCTGAATCTGATATTATAAATCTAGTATCTGACATTAAACAATAAAAACAAAAATGAAAAAACTTAAAATAAATCTCAAACAAACTGATAAGGTTTTGGCATATAACGGAGCTCTCAAAAGAGCAACTAGAATTAATCATGTCGTAAAGTACCAAAACGGTTGGGCAGTCAAAAAAAATGGAGCTCAAAGAGTATCAGGTATATTTAACGATCAAGGAACGGCAATAGATAGTGCCTCCAAAATGGCTAGAAACGATAGAAGTAGTGTTGTGATCCATGGCAGAGACGGTAAAATTAGAGATGTAAGAAGATTCAACTAGAACGTTTTTTTCTAGCCAAGCTCTTTAATTCTAGAAAGTAGATATTCTCGCTTGTTTTTGCTGGTATCCTCAATCACCTCTTCAAATAAT
Organism: Patescibacteria group bacterium; assembly: GCA_018819325.1. Taxonomy (GTDB): domain Bacteria; phylum Patescibacteriota; class Microgenomatia; order UBA1400; family MFAQ01; genus JAHITH01. Next base: position 11,034 of record JAHJQJ010000077.1, on the reverse strand, counting down.
TTGTTCATTACCTGACCAATTTTTGGACCTGGTTCAATTTTTAAGATCTCCATTACGTCTTCACCATTAACCACCAAATCCTTTACCATCATTGGTTGGTTAAACTGTTCATTAATTCTTTTTTTTAACTCTTCAAGTCTCCAGCTGGTTGCTTTACTTCCACCTCCTTTTCTGTCGCCAATTCTCAAAAGCATCATATCGTTAATGTTATTCTTTCCCACTCGTTTAATAAATCTACGTATAGAGGCGTCGGTCATCTCTGGCTGGTAGGCAAACATATGCCAGCGAACCATGATAACCAATTTCTTCACCTGTTTTTTCGACAACTTCAATCTTTCTCCAATTTCCTCTACCATTTTAGCCCCAATTACTTCATGACCATAAAATGTGGTTGCTTCTCTGGTATCGGTTTCAAAATCACATCTTGAGCATTTAAGAGCACCTCCAGTTGTTAAGTTTTTCTCTTTCATTACCCAACCACATTTTGAACATCGCCATCTTTTACTTGCAGGCTTCCCCACATCATGCAGAAAAGTAGCCAATCTAAGCAAAGGGTCAGAAGAGGGGCAGTACATTAAAGACTCTAACATATGATTCAAGACATCTAACTTATGATGTCCTTTCTGCTCTACTTCTTTGGCTTTCAGTACTTCTGGAATAACATACTTCATTAATCCCGTAGAAATTAAGAGCCTCATTCCATCAGCCGGATAGTCAGACGCAAGGATCTTTAATAACTCATCCCTTGCTCTCTCTCTACTTACTTTTTCCAATAGCGGCGCCTGTGTGCTCAAGGCCTCCATAGTCTTTACTTCTATTTCAAAACCCAAAACGGCAGCAAATCTAATTGCCCGCATCATTCTCAGGGCGTCCTCGCCAAATCTTTTATTGGCCTCTCCTACTGCTCTTATTACTCCATCCTCAAAATCCTTTAGCCCACCAACCCAGTCGATTAATTCTCCGCCTCCAATTGCCAAGGTATTAATAGTAAAATCTCTTCGTTTCACATCCTCCTCCAAGCTTTTACCCCACTCAACTTTATCTGGATGTCTATGATCAGAGTATTCCTTTTCAGATCTATACGTAGTAATCTCGTACACTTGTTTTTCATTCTCTGTCTCCATGGGCACCATTACCGTCCCGAAATCGTTTTCGTAAAACGGTTCATAATCCTTCATTAGTCCAAGCGTTTCTTCTGGTACAGCGTTAGTGGTAAAGTCACACTCACTCGGTTCGTTCCCAAGCAAAATGTCTCTAACTGCTCCACCAATTAAATAAATTTCAAAACCTTTTTCATCAAAAGCCTTAAGCACCTCTAGCGCCGTTTTAGGTATCAACCCAATCTCGTCCTTTAATAGTTTTCTGTTCGTCATACTGTATATTGTAGAATATAATCCGTTTACGATGAACCCATCATTCAAAGACCTAATCAACACTATTAAAAAAAGCAAAACTAAGATAAATATTGCTGATATTACAAAGGCCTATCAGTTTGCCGAAAAAGCTTATCATGGCCAAAAAAGACACTCGGGCGATCCATTTATTACCCATCCACTTCACGTAGCCAATACTATTGCTTCTTGGGGACTAGACCAAGAGTCAATTCAGGCCGCCTTGCTTCATGACGTCTTGGAAGACACACCAGTTACCCACAAAGAACTTGCGCAAAAGTTTGGCTCAAAAGTAGCATTTCTAGTAAACGGTGTCACTAAAACAGGCCAAGTTAAACTAAGAAACAGCAAAGATCAAGTTTTTGTAGAAAACTTAAGAAAAATGTTTATAGCCATGGCCAAAGACATCCGCGTGGTTCTTATTCGTCTGGCAGACAGATATCACAACATGCTTACCCTGACGGCTGTTCCGCTAGAAAAACAAAAAAGAATTGCCCTGGAGACAATAGAGGTTTATGCTCCCCTAGCAGAAAGACTAGGAATGGGAAAGATAAAAGGGGAACTAGAAGATCTAGCTTTTCCGTTTGTCCACCCAAAACAATACAAGACGATTTCTCAATTGTTTAAAACTCAAATTAAGCAAACTAAAAAACACACCAACCAAGTAATCAGTCAGCTTAAAAAAATTCTTAAAAAAAACCAGTTAGATTTGCAAATTCACGGTCGGTTTAAAAATAAGTACAGTCTTTATCACAAATTACAGCGTTCAGATATAGACAATAATATAAACAACATTCACGATTTAGTTGCTATTAGAATTATCACCAAAAACCAATTAGACTGTTACACCTGCTTAGGTCACGTTCATAAGACGTACAAGCCAGTTCCCTACCTAGGAGTTTCGGATTTTATCGCCCAACCCAAACCCAATGGATATCAATCAATTCACACCAAGGTATTTGATCATCATGGCGGTGTAGTAGAGGTGCAAATAAGGTCTCAAGACATGCACAGCCAGGCAGAACTTGGTGCCGCCGCCCACTATGCGTACAGTCAAGCAAAGAAATACACCAAAGATTCTATTGCTTTAGAAAAAGGCACTGCTTTTAAATCCCCCAAAAAAACCGAGTGGATTTGTCAATTAGCCCGCTGGCAAGATCAGGTAGCAGACTCTAAAGAGTTCAAGACAAGCCTAACCCTAGACACCCTATCTCATCGAATTTACATATTCTCCCCAAAAGGTGATGTATACGACCTGCCAGAAGGAGCTACCCCAGTAGACTTTGCTTTTGCCGTCCATTCCGACCTTGGCCTTCATATTCAAAGAGCCAAAGTAAATCAAAAACTTGTATCCTTAAGCCATCCTTTAAAAAGTGGTGACGTGGTAGAAATAGAAAAAACCAAAAAGAAACGAAAACCTAACAGAGATTGGTTACAGTTTGTTAAGTCTAGCCAAGCTAAAGCAAAAATTAGAAAAGCTTTATGAAATTTTTTAAAACCACCCTCTTATTACTAGCAATTCTTTTTCCTCTTGTCCCACAGTATCAAAAAAGAGACCTTCCAACGACCCCAGAAGTAAAATCTGCCTTTATTCACCAGGCAAGCGTTCCGTCATTCCTGCGAAAGCAGGAATCTATACCTATCTTTTCTGCTAAATCAGTTTACATTTTAGATCTAACCTCAAACACGACTCTCTACCAAAAAAACTCCACAGAACCACTTTTCCCTGCTTCCCTTACCAAGGTAATGACAGCGGTTGTAGCCCTAGATCATTATCAAATTGACCAAATTTTAACCGTAAAATCAGCCGATCACTCCATTGGCAACACTATGAATCTAAAGCCAGGAGACAGGCTAACAACAATAGATTTAATCTACGGTCTTTTAGTAGCCTCTGGCAATGACGCCGCTCTAGCTCTGGCAGAAAACTTTCCTGGTGGCTACTCTCAGTTTATTGTTGCTATGAATAAAAAAGCTGAAAGATTAAATTTAAAACAAACCCATTTCAACAACGTTTCTGGGGTAGAAGACGTGGGCCATTTTTCCAGTGCTCAAGATCTTTCCCAATTAACCCAGTTTGCCTTAAAGAATGTCACTTTCCGTCAAGCGGTAAGTACTAAATACAAGGAAATTACCAGTGTAAACGGTAACCAGTACCCCCTTACCTCAACCAACGAATTACTTGGAGTAGTTCCGGGTGTCTTGGGGGTCAAAACAGGCTGGACGCCAGAAGCAGGTGAGTGCCTTATTACCCTAGTAAATCAAGACAACCGTCCAATTCTAATAACCGTCTTAGGTTCAGAAGACAGGTTCGGTAAAACCAAACAAATCATTTCTTGGGTTTACAACTCCTTCTCCTGGTAATAAGCTACTTCAACCACTCATCTGTAATGGCCGAGACATAAGCCACAAAATTCTTGTCTCCAAGAAATACATAAACAGGCTGAGTGTGTTCGTCAACCCCTCCATCAAAATACCCCAAAAACATCCTTCTTATCTTTATGTTGCCCGTATCAGGACTAGCATCAGTTACAAAACCACCGCCATTTTTTAACTCTTCCCACGCCTGTGGTCCAGTCTTAATTGGATAGGTACTAGATCTGGTGTAGTCCACTGCATGATATTCATTTTCAAAAAGAACCAATCTCTCATTCGGGTCATCAGACCCAGACAAAACCAGCCTAATCAAACCCTTATCAGATATGGGTCTATAAAAAGGATAACTTGCCAAAACTTCCTTGGTTTCTAGCTCCACCTCCTCTACATTTTTTCTAAAAAAATCAATTTGCACAAAGTCAGCGTCAGACAATGATAAGGCCGGAACCAACTTACCGCTATCTACTTTTAAGTAACCAATTTTTTCTTCACCCAAAATATCATCAGGCAACACGCCACTTTTTCTTAAAAAACCTACCCCAGCAGATAAAACCTGCGCGTCAGATTTAAAATTAACCAAACTTGCCAACCCCGGATTATTCTGCCACTGTCTTGTTAGTTCAAAATGTCCGGTTACAATGTTCATGGTCAGTTTGGAACCCAACTGGTCTTGGTTGTTCCAAACATACTCTGTTTTAGATGTCTCTATCGGTCCAAAAGTAAACCCTAGTTGAGCCGCCTGCTCAACTGCTTTGCTTGCGTTTAAAAAACTACTTCGTTTTAAGGGCGAATGATAAACAGTCATTCTGTCTGGAAAGGTAGGAATCTCTCCAGTAGGCAATTCTAACAACACTTCTGGCCTGCCATTTTCTTTGGGGAAATTAACCTTCCTAAGTTCTCCAAAACCGGCCAATGGGGTCGGAAGAGCAGGGGGGAAATATTGTTTATATAACTTAATACCCCATCCGCCCACGTACCAAAGCAGGCTAATGCCCACAAATCCAATTGCTCCAAACTTAATTGCTTTTCTTGCTGTTGTTGCCGATTCGGTTAAACTTGCCATCTACATCAAGTATACTATCAAGTATGGCCAAAACCAAAGTCCGGACTAGAATTGCACCCTCTCCTACTGGTATTCCTCACATTGGCACCGCCCGCCAAGCCCTCTTTGATTATCTGCTAGCCAAAAAATATAAAGGCAAGTTCATTCTTCGTATAGAAGACACAGACCAAAAACGTTTCGTCCCCGGATCAATAGAGGCCATGTACAAAATAAACGAGTTCCTTGGCCACACCCCAGACGAGGGTCCGTATTTTCAAACCAAACGCCTTAAGTTCTATAAAAAATACGCTAAACAATTAATCAAAAATGGTACAGCCTATGAAGACGAAGGTGCTATTCGTATTAAAATGCCAAAAACGGGCTACACCACCTGGAAAGACTTAATTCAGGGCAAAATTTCAATTCCAAATGAAGAAGTAGATGATAAAGTTCTCTTAAAATCCGACGGCATCCCTACTTATCATTTAGCGGTGGTAGTAGACGATCATCTTATGGAAATTAGCCATGTAATCCGGGGAGCAGAGTGGATAGTTTCCACCCCAGTACACCTACTTCTTTATCAGGCTCTTGGTTGGACTCCACCAATTTTCATGCATACCCCGCTCATATTGGGTCCAGACAAAGCCAAGCTTGGCAAACGTCACGGCGCCAAAAACGTTCTTCAATATAAAGACGAGGGTTACTTACCAGAAGCCATCAACAACTTTCTGCTTTACTTAGGTTTTTCATACAAAGACAATTCAGACATTCTCTCTATGAAAGAAATGATCAAGATTTTTAACGAAAACAAAATAAGTAAATCTAACGCCATTTTTGATATCCAAAAACTAGATTACTTTAACTCAAAGTGGATAAAAAAACTCAATATATCAGATCTAACTAAAAGACTTACGCCTTTTATTGATAAAAACTGGCAAAAAAATCTAAGTAAAATAATTCCTCTAGTCAAAGATAGGTTAACCAAGTTAAGTGAAATAAACAACCTAATCGATTTTTTCTTTAAATTTTCCACTCCAACTCAAGAAAATTTGTTGGCCAATAGTCAGGCCAGTCCAGCAATTACTCTAAGTTGGTTAAACACGGTCAAGGATAATCTAGAAGATTTAAAAGATTTTCAGTCAGAGTCTATACATGAATTATTAAAAAAAGCTCAAGGGTTATCCGATCTTTCACCCCGCCAAGCATTTATGAGCTTGCGCTTAGCCGTTACAGGCAAAACCGTTACTCCGCCACTTTTTGACTGTATAGCCATTCTGGGTAAAAAAGAAACTTTATCACGTCTACAAAAGTCCGTAACTTTACTTAAATGAATCAGGTTTCTGCTCTCCAAAACGCCATTGCCAATTTAGAAAAAACCTCTCTAAGCACCAGAAAAAAACTTCTAAAACACAAGGCCGCTAAAAAATTTTACACCAAGTCAACTCTTTTGGCCCACGACTTAAGACAAAAATCCACCCAACTACTTGCGGGGGCAGGTCTGGTAGGTGCGTTACTTGCCACCCCCATGGGTCCCGTGGTAGCCAGCCCCCCAATGCAAGTTTCTGAACAGGAACTTGAAACAAATCTAGCCAAAAAATTAAGTTCCATTGTTCCCCACCAACCAACCAAACTTTCGCCAGACAACGCCAAATTAATTGAAGAGAATATTCAAAACACACTAGGTGTTCCGGTTAAAGCCACTTTAAATGATCAAAGTCTTAATCATCAAGTGGGCTACATCGGTTACGAACAACACCTAAAAAGATACCCGGGTGACACCATAGATCAACACGACGACGAACAGATAGCCGGTATCGCCCCCGGCAAAGGTGCCTGGGGTTATTTTGCTCCCACCCGTCAAGACTTTACCACTCAAGATTATCTCAGGGAAAAATACTACTCCGTGGCCCAAACCCTTTACCTCCAAAACTGGAATCAAGACTTTAGGTTCTTAAGAGACTGGTACAAATACAGAAAAATTCTTGTTGTTAACCCCGCCAACGGCCAAGCGGTAGTTACTGTCTTAGCCGACGCCGGTCCAGCCAACTGGACAGACAAGCAGTTTGGTGGCTCACCAGAAACAATGAAAGAATTAGACCTTCACCAAGGCAGTAGAAAAGGTTTGGTCTTGTTCTTATTCGTAGACGATCCAGATAACCTTATCCCATTAGGCCCAGTTACTAGTAAAATCTAAACCATGTCCATAATCTTTTACGATCACCTAATAAACAAACAAGAAATCTTAGTTCTCATAGATCAAGCAGAGGGTGAAGATAACCACAAAAGCAAAATCAAACAATTGGTAGATGATATTCTTCATCAAGGAATCGTAGATTTTGCCCTAAACAAACTAAAACCAAAACACCACCAAACATTTTTATCTCATCTCCATAACGCCCCTTACGATCCTGAAATCTTAGATTATCTTAAGGAAAAAATCGCCCAAGACATCGAAGAACAAGTCCAAAACTACGCCGACCAACTAATCAAAAAAATCCGCCACGACCTAGGCCTTTAACACCTCTTCGATTTCACATATCCTGCCTTTTTTGCCTCTGCCTCACTACAAAACCACTCTTCACCTCTGTCTTTTTCTACCACCGTAGTTTTGTACTGCACACACCCCGGCATGTGATAGATTCTCTCACTAGAGTTATTAGGTGCAACATTTCCCTTAATCACACACTTAGGGTTTTCACTATTCTCCCATTGATAGCACTTTGGACCAAACACCCCCAAGCCTTTTTCCTTAGCCTCAAGTCCCAAAGCCTTTAACTCATCAGCCACCTCACTAGTATCACTATGATATCTGCCCCAACCCGTTTCAATCAAATGCCGATTTACCAAGTCTTTACCTACATACACCAAAGCCATGGCTCTACCTCTCTGGTCCAAAATCTTATCTCTAATAATTACCCTTTTTCCAATCACCAATTCTTCCAGTAACTTTTTCGCCTCTTCACCACCACAAAACTCAAGTTCGGGCGCATCCAGATGCCTCAACCGTAACCGCACCTTACCATCAAGCACCAAAGTATCACCATCAATCACCCCTTCCACAGCAATACTCTCATCGTGCTTTGGTAACCCACCCACGCCAACATAATAAACATTTAAAAGTAAACTCACCCCCAAAACCACCCATCCCCAACCAAACTTATTTTTTAGAAAGTTTTTCTTCTTCACCCTTTCCATTGTATATCAACACATACCAATCTTTATTTTATCCTCCCTAGTACAATGGTTCGAACCATTGTACTCAGGCATAAAAAAAGGAAATACATTGTTGCCGAGCCCGGACAATATTAGAACCTATTTTTTTAGTAAAAACAGATTCACAACTTGTTGATAATTGGTCAGCGGTTCATAGTCAACACATTCCTGACTACAATCTATTCTGGGTCTAAGTAGAAAAAATTTATAAGTACAACTACAATGACTCAAGTAGTACCCAGAACCTAGCATTAAACAAAGAACATAAAGAATAAACAGTATTTTTAATATTTTTTTTATTTTAGCCATAATCTTTTTCTATTTTATCACTTTTAATCAAAGCCTCTTTTTGCGATCTTGACAATTTTCTAAGTTCGGCCTCTCTTTTCATTGCCTCCGATCTGGTTTTACACTCCTCAGAATACACCAGCTCAAAAGACTTAAAATATCGCATATATTTAGCAGATTTTGCTGTCTTGCCTCTATGTTCCCTCATTCTCCTTTTCAAATTATCCGTTTGCCCAATATATAAAGTATCAGAAGAAGTCCGCAGTATATAAACATAAAAAACCATACTCAAATTATATCCCCAAATGATATGGTAAACATACCAACCTATGAAAAATAATCTTGGCCCAAAAACTAATCTGGGTTGGTGGTCCGTCAAGCTACCTATATTCTAATTGGAATCACAACCCCTGTTATAATAAAAATATGGCTATCAAAAGCATTAAGGCTAAAGCGAATCTCAAAAGAAATTGGATAGAGAAAGTTGCTGATTGGCTGACCCAAAAGTTTGGGACAGTTCTTTTTTTGAGCATTAATGCCGCCTGGTTTATTGTCTGGCTGTTGGTCAATCTAGATTTAATTCCCGGAATCAAACCATTTGACTCTTTCCCATTTGGTTTACTGACAATGATTGTTTCATTAGAGGCTATTTTTCTGGCCATCATTGTTTTAATTTCCCAGAATCGGGAAGAAAAAATTACCGACCTAAGAGAGGAAATAAGTTTGCAAATCGGCATTTTTTCTGAAAGGGAATTATCTAAGGTTTTAGAGTTGATGATGCTTATCTTAAAGAAAAATAATATTGATGTTTCTCAAGATAAACAACTTCAAAGAATGCTCAAGCCTTTTGACATGAATCGGGTAGAAAAAGTTTTAGAAAATGAAGTCAACGAAACTTAGTGGAAGGGGATAAGAACCTATTTCAGTACGAGCAGTTTGATATATACTCAAGTTTGTGAAGAACGCATATATTTTCATTGATGAGACAGGGAAAGTTGACAAAAAAGACAAAAGCGAGTATTTTTGTCTTTCGGCAATTATAATCAATGATGTAAACAGAGAGCGTCTAAAAAACGGACTGGAGAAACTTAAACAAAAATATTTTGGATCAAAAGGTTATGTAATACATGGTAGCCAAGTTAAGAGAGGTTTGAAACACAAAAAGAAAGACTTGAACAAGTTTTCCAAAGATTTTAGAAAGATAGCACTGTCAATTAACTTCTTTGCGCTTTGTACAATTACGGATAAGCACAAGGCTTATTCTCGTGGTTGGCTCAAAACTACAATTCTTGAGAAATCTTATAGAATGATTTTGTCCAATTTAATTAAGTTTGTAATGGCAAAAGACTATAAAGGTCAGATTATTGCTGAGGCGAGCGCTCATGAACAAGATTTACATCTTTATAAAAACTTCTTCCATTTTATGGCAAATGGAATACCTAAGTTGCACATCAGTACAGACGATGTAAAAAAACATGTAACAGCAATCTCTTATGTAACAAAACAAAACGATGATAATGAGACACAATTTGTTGACTTACTTGCGGGTGTTATTAAAATTAAACATAAACTGGATTCAGGGCAAATTACTAAAGATCAAATCAGTGATTTTGATAAGGAGTTACTTTACATATTAGAAAGAAAATTATTTACAACAAGCGCAAGAGTAATTAAAAAGAGGAAAAGTGAACTTTATAAAGCCATTATTGCATACGCCAAGTATCCATAAAAAGCAAAAACTGGCATGTGGCCGCGGGGCGCACTTACCAGTTTTCTATACGTTTATTATAGCACGCGATGTCAATATTGGTGTTGCCGGGCTAGGACTTGAACCTAGATGAACGGATTCAGAGTCCGCTATCCTACCATTAGATGACCCGGCAAGGTCTGCTTAATTATACCTTTCGGACAGAACAAACACTTGACAACGTACATTTCTTCTGTAATACTCAGTAATACTATGAATAGAAATACCGTGGTAATCAATATTTCCGCCCCACCAGATATTGCCGAACAAATATCAGAAACTGCCAAAAACGAAAGAAGATCTAAAAGCGAACTATTAAGAGACGCATTTTTGAGCTACTCTTTTGATAAAAAACTTGCAAAACTTCAACAAACAGGTCAAGTATTGGCCCAAAAACTGGGGTTGGAATCTTACGACCAAATCGAAGAGTATCTAGAAAAATGAAACTGGTATTAGATACCAATATTTACATTGCCGCGTTTTTAAATAAAGGTCTTGCCTCAGATATATTAAAACTAGCCCAAAGACGTAAGATAGAACTTTTTATTTCTAACGCAATTATCAAAGAAATAAGACGAAAACTATCAGAGAAATTTGGAATTAACCGAGAAACCTGTCAGGAATTCATTGAACTTATTCTTCAGGTGGCGACTTTGGTTAAACCAGTAGAGAAACTAAGCATTGTCAAAACCGACCCAACAGACGACCGAATCCTTGAATGTGCCTTGAAAGCAAAAGCTGGGTTAATTATTTCTATGGACAAACACTTGCTAAAACTTAAAAGCTTTAACGGCATTGGCATTGTTCACCCCAAAACCCTTACTTGGATCATTCCTAAACTATTTCTTTAAAGATTTTACTTCCTTCATCAACGCCCCCATCTGTTCATTCATATCCCTTTGAATTCTTTTTATCTCCATTAATTGCCTATCTGCTCGCTCATCTAGCTTAATATCAGTTTCCAATCTGGCTCTATC
>JAHJQJ010000076.1 GCA_018819325.1 Patescibacteria group bacterium | reverse complement strand
TCAATCAGACAATCAGTTTGCTGAAGTCTTAAGAGAAGAAGAACGCAAGTTATTTAAAAAAATTAGAAACTACGACCACCGAAATGGCTCGTGTCGGAGATAGCTTAATTTCGGTATCATTATTCAATTAGGTAGGACTAACCCCAACACATAGGAATGTGAAGGGGTTCTATCTTCCAAGGGCGCTTCTTCCGGCCAGCCCCCCTTGCTTCTTCCCTACCTCATACGCTAAAGACAACCTATCCCCAATCCCCAGGGGTTCGTCGGTTGGCGCCTTAACTCAAGGCACCGCCAACCGTCTCACAGTAGGTCATGTTTTTTGCCACCACCGTTACTTAATCAAAACCACGCCCGCGGTAGGGCTATCGCCCAAATTTTACCGCTTGGGCTACATTCTTCGAACAAAAATTCTTTAAAGGCAAAAAACATTCCTTAAAGCAAGGTAATCAAGAAAGAGGGGGGCTTTGGTTTTAGCTTTCCTGAAAAACAACCTTCCCGAGAAACCCCAACCCTACATCTTTCCAGTAGTGTAATATGGATATAAATGAAAAAAAGAAAAGTTTTAATTGTTTTAATTACGGTATTAGTACTGGTTGTAATCATTATCTGGAATACTCCTGGAGTCAAAAGTCGTAGATTGGGTGATCAGTGTCATCGGAAATACAATAATGCATTGAAAACAGCAAATTCAGATGATCAGGATTTAAATTTTGAAATTGCTCGTGATACTTGCTTTACGAATATTGCTCGTGAATATCAAAATACTCAGTTGTGTGACAGGATAGCTGATGAACAAATGGAGAGTGTTTGTTATTCTCATGTTTATTATTGGAACAAATCTGTTGAGTTTTGTGAAGATGATGATCAAAGAGATATTTGCCTACATGTTGTTTTTATCAAAAGTGGTGATAAAAGTATTTGTAATAAAATAAATAGCAGTATTATTAGAAAATTATGTGAGAAGTAATAAAACAGTTAGTCTCAAGATTTGCCTTCCCCACACTATCTGTATATATTTATATATAGATGAAGGTCAAAAGAAAAATCTCTACCTCTGGCAAGTATTCTAAGGTGATTAATCTCCCCAGAGTGTATTTAAAAAGTTTAGGCTGGAGAGAGAATCAGCTACTGGAGTTAGAGTTAGATATTAAGGGTAAGAGAATTATAATCAAAGATGCCAAAAAAAAGTAAGGTTAAGTCTCCCATAGCTCCTGTTTTACTCTTGGTTGGTTTGGCCTTGGGTTTTGTGGTGGGTGGAATCACCAAGCCAGATGTTCCCACTCTTTCCTCTACAGAACAAGAACAACCTACCACCCAAACAGTTACTAGAGTTATAGATGGAGACACTGTCGAGTTGTCCACCGGCCAGTCAGTCAGACTAACTGGGGTTTCAGCACCAGGGCTTAAAGAAAAGTTTAGTCAAGAAGGTAAGGCTTTCTTGGAGGAAAAACTACTTAACCAAGAAGTAAAACTAGAATACGAAAAAGGCTACGAGACAGATAGATTTAACAGACTCAATGCCTATGTGTTTGTAGGAGATGAGAATATAAATGAGTTAATCATCAAGCAAGGTTTGGCAGAAGTAGTTATTTACGAAAAGAGACGAAAGCTAATGTATCAAGATGAACTACTAGAAGCTCAGGTCCAAGCTAAGAAGCTTAAACTTAATTTGTGGAAATAAATGGCAGACCCAATTACCCAAGACCAACTAGTTAAACAGTCCCAAGCCTTCATTGACGAATATCTTAAGCTAACAGATTACAAAGACAAGGTAGAGCAAAGACTAGAGCAACTTAAAGCAAAGGTGGCCAAATTTTCAGAACAAACTAATTACAAGATGTTTAGATCTGGCAACCACCTACTTAAAATTTACCAATCGCAACGAACCGCCTTCCCCAAAGCCAACGATCCAGACAGAAAAACAGTCGAGCAGATCATGAGAGAATCCAAAGAATTGGATCAAGCCATTACCTTTGACATCGTCAAGTTGGGCAGATCGTTTGATAAAGGTAAGCTACCCAAAGACCTAATGCAAAAACTAGAGCCTTACTCAAAGAAAGAAAATAGTGTTAGATTATCTATGAGAGAGGTTAAAAAGTAAGGATTCAGATGAATATTGGTGAGAAAAATCTCACAGAAAGGCTTCTTGATTATTACAAAGAGGGTCTTAAGAACCCAATTTCTTATTAGTTATTAATATATGGTATTACTCGTTCTCGAGTGCTTGGTGACTAATTTCGATTTCTCTAGATTTTCTCGACCTTATTTTAGCTTCGGACAATATACTGAATAGTTCTAGATCTCTATCTTTCAATTCATCCATGTCCCACTGCGTAAAGAGTTCGCCTAGGATATCGGTATCTTGGATAAAATCATCTGAAATATGTATTAAATTTTCGAGAGCCATTTCTTTAGTAATCTCTATCTGATTGGGATGAATACCCTTACTTAATAAATCCAAATCTTCTTTGCCAACATCAAAGCGTTTTACTTTTAGGTTTTTACGTGCCCAGTCTCTGTATTCCTTAGATTTTTCAACAACGTCTTGACCATTCATTTTAAGGATTAGGCACAGTGATTGCCCTGAAGCCATGTGTTTTTTTAATAAAGGATAATAATTAAAATCTTTTTTTTCTTGATACAGCTCTCCTGCTTGGGTTTCATTAAGCCTACAAAGTTTATGTTTTACTACATTAAATCCCCTATCTTCAAGATCTTTCAGGATGTTTACATTTAGAATTTGCTTAATTGCATCTGGTTTTATAACCATTAAAGAATACTTCGATTGAGGTGTGTTCATTTTTGTTATAATTTTAGATATTAACTATTTGTTTTTTTAATGCAAAATGAATTTTACTATATTGCTACCCCTGCTTACAATGAAGCAAAAAACATAGGCCCCTTTGTTAGAAGCCTGATACCCGCTGTTCGGAGAGCTAAGCCCAGCTATACACTTTTAAACACTTATATTTGTGTCAATGGCTGTACGGACAATACGGATAATTTGATTAAAAATTATATTCGTCTTTACCCTTCTTTAAAAATCAAGCTCTTGCATTGCCCAAAAGGCATGAATAGAGCCATCTCTAAAATTATTTCTGAGATTCCAAATGTCAATTTTCCTGTGGTAAAGATAGATGCTGATGTAAGAGTAAAAAAAGACTCCTTATTAATTCTCCTCGGACAACTAAGTAAACATCCTAGTTTACAAATTGCTGGAGCTTACCCCAGGGCAAGAGATTATAAAGGCAAGAAATTATATAAACGAATTCTTGGTAAAATTTTGGATGTTCGATCACGCTATCCTCAGTCCCAAGTTTCAGTTTATGATGTAAAAAAATTCCACAAAGTTGCATTGATTGATCCGCAACCTGGTATTCCAGTTAAGTTTGAACTAAATTCTAGAATATATTTCCATGGAAGATTTTACGCAATGAGAAACAAAACTCTTTGGCGAGTACCACCAGAAAGAATTGGCGATGACACCTACTTAACTTTGGATATTTATAAACGATTTGGTTACAATTCAATTAGGTTGATGTATAACGCTGTTTGTACATATCTGGCAACTACGTCAATAAAATTTCATTGGAAAGTTTATAAACGTATTTTTTGTGATACCTATACTTTATTTGATTTACCCGAGTTTAAGAATCAAAAAATACAAGAGTTAAAAAGATTGGAGTCAGTTAAACTTGATTGGAAGTATATTCGCACTCTTCCCTTTACTACACAAATTTGTTTTCGAGTTTATTTTATGATTAAAAAATTCTTTTCGTTTTGGTTTCATCGCTCACCTAATTACCATGACAAACTATGGACGTACAAAGAAAAAACAAACTAAGATCAGAAATTGGTATTGTAATATTGAATTGGAATAATTATCGAGATACTCAAGAATGTTTGAGGTCTGTTGACAAGCAAACATACAAGAATTATCAAGTTGCTATCGTTGATGGTAACTCTACTGATAATTCTACAAGAAAATTACAACAAGAATTTCCTCAATTTAAATATATTTATTCAAGTGCAGACTCGGGGTATAGTGGTGGAAACAACCTGGGAATAAGTTATGTTCTTGGTAATAAGGTAAAGTACGTTCTTTCAATCAACAATGACGTTGTTCTTGACAAAAGTTGCCTAAAAGAATTGGTCAAGGAACTAAACAATAATTCAAAAGCAGGAATAGTGGGGCCAAGAATGTATTCCTATTCTGAAAAATCTATATTTCAACTTTCTGGTGGGTATGTTAATGTATTTAGATCAAAACCCTTACCTAAATGGATCAAGGAAAATGAAAGCAGTTCAAAGAAACCATTTGAAGTGATTAAGCTTCCTGGTGCCTGTATTATGATAAGAAGTAAAATAATACGTTCACTAGGAATGTTTGATGAGGGCTTTTTTCTATATTACGCTGATACTGATTTTCAAAAGCGAATCTCAGATAAAGGTTGGTTACAGATATCAACTCCCACAGCTAAGGCATATCATAAAGTTTCAGCAACAATTAAGGGTGGATCGTCTAAAATGTTATATTATGGGAGCAGGGATTTCCTTTTTTACATAAAGAAACATTACAATATCTTTATATTATCTTATTGTTTTGTAAAAAGTTGGTTAGAAAAAAGTTACCATATTTTGGTTAAAGATAATGATAGGATTAATAATTTGATTTTTCTCAACAAAGCATATTTACATTTTTTGTTAGGAATTAGGGGGAAAAAGATATGAAGATATTAGTTCATCAACCAAGATTAAGTTACTTTATCGGTGGTGGTGAAACGGTCCCCCTTCAACAAGCAGAAATTTTAAGTCAGCTGGGACATAAGGTAGAAATTTTAACATCTAAGCCACCTAAGTATTCAGAGATATATGAGGAATTTAAGATAAAGAATCCACAAGTATTGCTACACGAATTAGAGCTTAAGGATAGCCAAAGAGATATCTATAAAGAGATACCGGGCAAAGATTGGTCTCGCTGGGATCGTGAAGCAATCTATTTTGGTCAAACGGCAAATGATTTTTATTCTTTGGCTAATGATTATGATCTAGTAGTTACTCACTTACTTTCAGATAGTCTATTTGTTCCCCTTAAATATAATAACGTTCTTCATTTGCATGGAGTACCTTCAAAATGGAGGTCTTTTGATGAAATTTTCTTATCACGACCAAACCATTTTGTTTCGGTTTCAGAGTATGTAACTAAAGGGTGGAGAACACTCTATCCTTTACTTAGGGAGAGATCTATTGATACTTGCTACAACGGTATTAATTCCAATAAGTATCTAAACCAAAATAAAACTCGAGATATTGATTTACTATATGTTGGAAGACTAATTCAAATAAAGGGAATTTTTGACATTATCAAAGCCTTGGGTGTTTTAAAGCAAGGTGGTTTAAAAATAAATAAATTAGTGGTTGTGGGTGCAGGACCAGAGTTGGAAAGAATGAAGTCTGAGTCTCAAAGAGAAGGTGTTGATAATTTAATTGAATTTGATAGTAATATACCTACAAAAAAATTGATTGATTACTATAATCGATCAAAGATTTTTTTATGTCCCTCATACGATAAAGAAGGTGTTTTGACAACAATGCTTGAGGCAGCCAGTTGCGGTTGTGCAATTATTACGGCTGACTGTTGTGGTATGGTTGAATTTGCTAGATCTGATGTGAATTCAAAAGTTGTTATTCCCCAAAACCCTCAATCTTTAGCTGACAGCATTAACTTAATACTTACCGATGATAACTTACGAAAGAAACTAGTGACAAAGGCAGCAAATGATATAAAAGAAAGCTGGGACACTGAGCAAACAGTAAATAGATTAATTAAGGTTTATGAAAAATATGTCAAGTAAATATATGATTTCATCACAAGGATCTTGCGTTGGAATTAGTCTTAAGAATATTGATCCAAATTTATTTTGGAAAGAGTTGGTTAACAATCCTTTACTTTATCGATTTATCCCCGACCTTTCATTTAAAGGAAGACCGCTGATTGAACTAGAAGTAGTTAGTTCTTCTGCAAGGAAAGTCTCCCTTATGGGAGTTAAGACACTAATACAAGGTTTGTATAAGAAGGATTTTAATTCGACAGATGTAATTGTGGTAGTCGAATATCTGTTAGAAAAACTAAGGCAAAAGAAAGACATCTTTACTATTCATTCGTCTGCAATTTTTAAAGGGAATAAAGGAGTGTTACTGGTGGCCAATCTTACGGGAGCCGGTAAAACATCTGGTGCAATATATTTGTCTAAAAATTATGATTTCGAAATTTACTCAGACGAAAAAACACAAATTAACTCTAGTATGGAAATGGTTGGTCAAGTAAGTAAAGTAATTGTTGAAGATAAGGCAAGGAAATTATTAGGTGATAATAATGTTTTTCTTGATAAGAATATAGAGATAATAAAAACAAATAATAAAAAATTATGTTTAATTGTAATTCCACAATTGGTTGAAGCAAGTAATTCAATTTCAACAATTCAATACACAAAAGAACAAGTTAAATGGTTGGTTTATGAAGAATTATCTAAGGATATTCGTTTAATCAATGGTTTGGTATTTAACTTTACTTACCCACTAATGTCTTTAGATAAATTTGAATTTGCTCAAAAGCGTGAGAAGTTGGCAGAAGATATTTCCCTAAGCATACCTGTATTTTTAGTTAAAGGTTCACTTGTTCAAATATCAGCAGAGATTAATCGAATTTTTGAATTGCATGCTTGAGACTCCTGACTTGCTCAAATTAGTACGACAAATTTAGTTTTTTCAGTAAGTTATCCACATCTTTAGAAGGATCGGTTCTCATAACCCAAACTTCATTAGTAAGGGTGTTTTTCATTTTGGCATCCTTGACAGACTTGAGAAT
>JAHJQJ010000075.1 GCA_018819325.1 Patescibacteria group bacterium | reverse complement strand
TTAAAAACGTGATAAATTTCTTGATTTACTAGAGGTGTTATTCTTCTAGGCATTTACTAAATATAACATAAAAAACACACTTCCGAAGTGCGATTTTTTAGTGGGAGGGTGTTTGAATCTGGTAGGATTAAGTATGGATTTGTCTAAGAATTTATTAAGACGGGGATTGAGTAAGGTGGAGGCGGGGAGGAAGAGGAGGGTGGTGGGTAAGAATGAGATATTAAAAAAGGCAGGTGTAACCTGGTGGCAGGTTTTGTTTAATCAGGTGAAGTCGCCTTTGATTTATGTTTTGTTATTGGCGGCGGGGGTGACCTTTATTATGGGAGAGTACATAGACTCTGGAGTGATTATGGCGGCTGTTGTTTTAAATACGGTCTTAGGATTTGTGCAAGAGTTTAAGGCGGAAAAGTCTTTGGAGAGTTTGTCTAAACTTTTGTCTACCAAGGCTTTGGTTAGAAGAAATGGCAAATGGATGAAGATTGACGCTAGCCTGTTGGTGCCTGGGGACGTGGTCAGGTTGGAGATTGGCAGAACAGTGCCGGTCGATGGGGTGTTGGTAAAAGAAGACGGGGTGTTTATGAGTGAGGCGATACTGACTGGTGAAAGTGTGCCGGTAGAGAAAATGACCTTTGATCTGGATGGTAAGTATGATGGTAATGATTTTAGTTGGTATGGAAAAGCTAAGAGTGTTTATAAAGGGTTTATGGGAACGGTGGTAGAAAAGGGAATTGGGGAATTATTGGTGGTTAGAACTGGAGGCAAAACAAGAATGGGGAAGATTGCCAAGAAGGTGGTAAGAAAGGAAATCCAAGAGACGCCGTTGCAAGGGCGCTTGAAGGTTTTGAGTAAGCAGTTAGCTATGTTTGTGGGCGTGGTTTCATTGCTAGTATTTGTTATTGGCCTGTTGGCAGGTAGGGGTGCTTTGGAAGTGTTTGAGATGGCGGTGGCGTTGGCGGTGGCGGCAATTCCGGAAGGATTAGTAATTAGTTTAACGGTGATTTTGACGGTAGGAATGGGGAGAATATTGAAACGAAAGGCTTTGGTAAGAAAGCTTTTGGCGGCCGAGACTTTGGGTGGAGTGGACGTCTTTTGTTTGGATAAAACTGGAACGATTACGGTGGGTGAGATGGAGGCGATTGGTGGAGTGATAGAACCCAATGCTGAGGTGTTGGAAAGGTTGGAATGTGGCAGGTCGGTGGTTTGTGATTGGTTGGTTAAGGGAGCGGTTCTTTGCAATGACTTAAGAGATCCGTTGGAAACGGCCATGGAAAGATGGGCAGAAAAAGGTTTAAGGAAGAGCTTTAATAAGAAACACCCGAGGATTGATGGTTTGCCGTTTGATCATAGGTTTAAATATATTGTTACCTTGCATGATTTTGTGGATGAGAAGGGGCAGATTGAGTTTATTAGTGGAGCACCAGAAGTGGTTATGAGTAAGTGTGAGGTGGATAAAAAGGGTGTAAGAGATTGGGAAGAGGCGTTTAAAAAGTTGGGTAGCAAGGGATATCGGTTGGTTGGTTTTGGATACAAAAAGACTAAGGATAAGAAGAAATTAAATAGAGATGATGTTAAAGATTATAACTGGGTGGGGGTGGTGGTCTATGAAGATCCGGTAAGAGAGGGAGTAAAAGAATCTTTGGAGGGGGCAAAAAGAGCTGGAATTGACGTGAAGGTAATTACAGGAGATTATAAAGAGACTGCTTGGGCTGTAATAAATCAGGCTGGTTTGGTGGGAGAAAATTTGAATGAAAAATTGATAATGGTTGGTGATGATTTTGTGGGACTAAAAGAGGGGGTGGTGCCAAAAAGCGTGATGAAAAGGGTGAATGAAGCGGTACTTTTTGCCAGAATTACCCCGGAACAGAAACTTTTGATTGTAAAGATACTGCAAGATATGGGTCATACGGTGGCTATGACAGGAGATGGAGTAAATGACGCACCGGCTTTGAAACAGGCAGACATTGGCATAGTGGTAAGCGAGGCTAGTGATGTGGCTAGAGAAACGTCGGACATGATACTTTTGGACAATAATTTTGACACGGTTTTGGCGGCGGTTGAGGAGGGTAGGGGGATATTTGATAACTTAAAGAAGGTTCTATTGTATTTATTGGCGGATGCTTTTGCTGGAATATTGTTGATAGTAACAAGTTTGTTTTTGGGCTGGCCGTTGCCGCTTTTGGCGGTGCAGATTTTATGGATTAATTTAGTTAGTGATGGTTTTCCTTACTTGGCGCTGACGGTTGAGCCAAAAGAAGAAGGATTATTGACTAGAAAACCTATTGGTAAAAATGTGAAGATCTTAAATAAGGAAATGATTTGGTTGATTGCGGTTATATCTGTGGTGGCTGGAGCAATGACCTTGGGAGTCTTTGGCTGGTACTATTTTATTTTAGAGAGATCTTTGGAACTATCAAGAACGTTGGCCTTTACCATGTTAGGGATTAACTCTTTATTTTATGTGTTTTCTTCTAGGTCATTAACTAAACCAATTTGGAAGGTTAACTTTTTTCAAAACCCTTGGTTAATTGCCGGAGTGCTGGCGGGAGCCATGATGCAGTTATCTGCCGTGTACCTGCCTGTATTGCAGAAAGTGTTTAGAACCGTGCCTTTGGGGTTTTATGAGCTGGGCTTGGTGCTTTGCGGGTCGTTGTTGTTGATAGTGATAGTGGAGGCGATTAAGGGAGTGTTTTATGGTTTAATTAAGAGAGTATGATTTTTGATATTTTAGGAATTGTTGCTTCAAGTGTATTTTTGATATTGGCTACTAGAATGGCTATTGGTGCTTTTGAGCGGTTGGTGGTAAAGCTTAAAGTTGATGGTCTGGTTCTGGCGGCCATTATGGTGGCTTTGTCTACTAGTTTGCCGGAGTTGTTTGTGGGAATTGCTGCGGCCTTAGAAGGTACGCCAGAGATATCGTTGGGTAACGTTTTAGGGAGCAATGTGGCAAATGTGTCTTTGGTAATTGGTGGAGCAAGTTTGATTGCGGGGTCTGTTTCTGTGGTGGGTGATTTTATGAAACGGGAGTTTATAGCGGCTTTTTTGGCGGGTTTAATGCCGCTTTTTTTAATGCTTGATGGGAAGCTGTCACGTTTGGATGGGATTATTTTATTGGTAGCTTACGCCTTTTATATTAGAGACGTAGTAATTGCCGGTAAACATAAGAGTTTGGCCGAGAGAGGTGGTAAAAAACATGGACTACTTACTAGATTAGAGTGGATACATGGTAATCATGTGGATAAGTGGGTTTTGAAACTTGCGTTGGGTTTAGCTGGTGTAATTGTTGGAGCTGATTTGCTGGTTAGATTTGCGTCTGGTTTAGCTGGTGATTTGGGTGTGCCGGTGTTTTTAATTGGAATACTGGTGGTGTCTGTGGGTACTAGTTTGCCAGAGTTGGTTTTGGAGACGCAGGCTATTAGGAAAAAAAATGTGGCCTTGGTGTTTGGAGATTTGCTTGGAAGTACGGTGGCTAACTCTACCTTGATTATTGGAGTTACGTCTTTGATTCACCCGATTGAGATTATGAGTGTTTCCAGACTTTTTGTGGCAGGTGGAACTTTTATAGTGGTGTTTAGTTTATTTTGGGCGTTTTCTATGACCAAGAAGAAGTTGGATAGATGGGAGGCGTTGGTGCTTTTGGGGCTTTATGTAATGTTTGTGGGATTAGAGCTTTTAGTGGGTTAGGAGCCGTTGTTTTCAAAAGTTTGCCCCCCTGTGAGGTATTCTTGGCGATTGATACTTTTTTGAGTAATTGTTTTTAGATGGAGTTTGGCGTATTGTTGAAGTGATTTTAGTCTACCCTGTTGGCGAAAGCGTCTGAAGGAAACGGTGAAGTGAGGGTCTTTAAAGATTTTAAAATCTATATTTTTTTTACTAGCTCTTCTTATAAATTCTGCATCTTCTGCAAAGGTAATATTTGGGTTGAATTGACCAATTTTTTTGAATGCTTTGGGAGTACAGCCGATCATTGCTCCAAGGGCACCGGGGTAGTTTAGTTTA
>JAHJQJ010000074.1 GCA_018819325.1 Patescibacteria group bacterium | reverse complement strand
TTTGTACAAAGTGTAAGAGGGCGGCAAGAAAAGTAGTTATTGGTGGCCAGCCTGAAACTGTTGCCAAGAAATAGGGGTTTTGCTGGGGAGTTGGACGGTTAAGATTTCTAATTGGTTGTCTGGGGTGAGTTTGGTTTCAAGGATTTTTAATTCTTGGTTGTTTATTTTGGTCCAAGCGCCGGGATTGGGGTTGAGAGAACGGATAAGGGCGTGGAGTTGGGCTGGATTATTAGTATTTAGAGAAGGAATGAAGGCAGATTGACGGGTGCGGGTTTTTAGACTTGGGGTGTAGCTGGCTTTTTGGTGGTTCTGTGGCTTCTGGGGTTCAACCTCTATGGGAGGTTGAACCCCAGAAAGAAGGGAGATGGCTAAAGTGGTTAGTTTTTGGGTGAGAGTTTTTACGTTGTCGTTTATGTTGATGGTTAGTTTTTTTTGGGTAATGATGGGGCCGTGATCTAGTTGTTCGTCCATTTGCATTAGGGTAACGCCAGTTTGTTTGTCTTGATTTTTTATTGCCTCTGACACGCAAAGGGCGCCACGGTACTTAGGTAATAAGGAAAAATGGATATTTAGGGTGGCTATTTTGGGAGTATCTAACCAAACCTTGGGAATAATCTGGCCGTAGGCGGCTACTAGAAAGATGTCCGGTTTTAGTAATTTGATATGCTGTAGATTAGATTGATCTAGTTTGTTAGGTTTAAAAAGGGGAATGTTGTGTTTGTTTGCTAACTTAATTATGAGTGATGCGGTTGGTTTGGTAACGACACCAATTACGTTGAAACTGGGGTTTTTGATGAGAGATTCTAAGATTTGACCAGAAAAGTCTGGAGTGCCGAAGTAGACGAGTTTAATTGGCTTCATGAGTTTAAGGGAATAAGACCTTTTTTGGTTTCTTTATAAATCGTTCCACCTTGTTTTAAAATGTGGTCGGTAAAGAGGATGCCGTCTAGGTGGTCGCGTTCGTGTTGGATAGAGATGGCGTCAAGACCATTAAATGTTTGGGTGACCATGTCAAGGGTCGGACCCTTGACATAGGAGAGGGTGACGGAATATGGGCGGTCAACGAAGCCCCAGAATTTGGGAATAGAGAGACAACCTTCTAGGGGGTGCTTTTTGTTGTTTTTATATTTATCAGAGAGCATTTTGGTGGAGGTTTTTATGATTTTAGGATTAATGAATACCTGAATATTTTCTTTGTCTAGAGTAATAAAAAAGCGTTTGTCTATACCTACTTGGGTGGCGGCTAGACCCATACCTTGGGGATCGTGGGATTGTTTTAGTAAAACAATCATTTGTTCTAGTTGTTTTTGCAATTTGGGAGTCCAAGAAGTTACTGGTTTAACAGTTTTTTTTAAGAATGGATGTGGTGTGATCAAGATCTTCATAGTTTGTTTAGATTATACAGGGCTTCGGCATAGTTTGGTTTAATTTCAACGGCTTTTTTAAAGCTATTTGTGGCCAGAGCTGGTTTTTGTAAGTTTTGGTACAAAATACCAATGTTGAATAAAAGCTTGGCGTCGGTGGGAGCCAGAAGTGAGGCTTGAAGTAGGGTATTTAGAGCCTGTTGTTGATATTTGGGATCGATGTTTGAAAGATAAATTTCAACTCTGGCTTTGGATTTTAGTAGATTTATATTATATTGGTTCATGTTTACGGCTTGGATGGCGTGTTTTAGGGCCAGGTCTTGGTACGGTTGGGGTGATTGCTTAAGTTGGAGGAAGATGGCGGCGGCTGTTTTTGATTCTTGTTCGGCTAGTTGGGCCAAAAATAATGGTTGATTGGGTTGGAGTTTAACGGCGGATTCTAGTAGTTCTAGACTTGGTTGGGATCTGCTTTGGTTGTAAAGGATGTCGGCTTTGAAGGTGTTAGTTATAGAAATGAGTAGGTAGATAGAGGTGGCAATTGCAAGAATATTGATATAGATTCCTGCCTTCGCAGGAATGACGATGGAGAGGATTTTTGATTTAGTTGGGGTGCTAGCTAAGGCAGGAAAGAGGAAAAATAGTAAGGCTACAGCCACCACGGAGAAGCCGAAGAGGTTGGTGATGAGGATGGAGAGCCAGCCGATGAAGAGAGGAGCCATCATAGTTTGTTTGTCATTCTGGGGACGAGTCTGCGAGGACTCCGGAATCTGATTCTGGATGCGCGCGAAGACTTGCTTACCAGAATGACGATTGGAACGGAGGGTTTTTAGCCACCAGATGGTGGTCCAGATAATGAGAAGAAGGTAGGAGCCTAGGCCTAGGAAACCGGTGGTGGCGAAGAAGTTTAGATACTCGTTGTGGGCTTTGTTGTATAGGAAATCCCATTCTGAAAGCAGGTTGTGTTCGGCGGGGCGGGTCCAGTAGTAACTGTAGGCAAATGT
>JAHJQJ010000073.1 GCA_018819325.1 Patescibacteria group bacterium | reverse complement strand
TTAGTAAAACGGACATACAACATATACACATTTTACCCTTAGTACGACAAAACTCCAGTCTCAAAATCTTTTAGTTGGATACATCAAGCACTTTATTTTTCCAAAACCCGAAACTATGACGAAGTGAGCAAGTCAGGAAAACATTGGCCTAGTTAGCCAAGACAGCTACTTATTCGATGCCACCATGGCAGAAAACTTAAAGTACGGCCTACCTGCAGCCACTACCAGGCAAATGCGCTAAGCTTGCAAAACAGCTAATGCCCTTGAGTTCATAGACAAGCTCCCTAAAAAACTAAATACGATCATAGGAGAAAGAGGGGTTAGGTTATCTGGTGGTCAACAACAACGCCTGTCAATTGCTCGTACAATCTTAAAAAATCCCAAAATCTTAATACTAGACGAGGCAACTTCATCACTAGATTCTCACTCTGAAAAGCTTGTACAAGACGCCCTCTGGAAGCTAATCAAGGGCAGAACCGCCATAATAATTGCCCACCGTCTTTCAACCATCCAAAAAGCTGACAAAATCCTTGTTTTAGATAAAAAAGAGATAGCAGAAATGGGCAGCCACCAAGAACTCCTTGCAAAAAAGGGGTTGTATTACCAACTACACCAACTCCAAACTACCGAACCCAGTAAACTAAAAAAATGGGATATTGTGGGTTAAATAAATTTACTCAAACCTTTTCAGTTACCCTGTACTCCAAGTATTTGCCCAGCATCAGCCTTGTGTGAGCATCAATTCCTGGTATGGCGGCAAAGAAGAAACCTACTACCGGTAATAAAACAAACTCAAATGGAGATAGGGCTTTTCTCCACCAAGACAGGCCTTCTACTTTGGGTCTAGCTTTAAAGTCTACTACCATGATTGCTAGTAAACTTACCAAGCTCAACGTCAGTATGGCAGAAGCCACTTGGGGCAGAGTCTTTCCAATTACAGTTCTAGAAAATTTATCATTAAGTAGCGGCGGTAATGTAGCCCCCAAAGTAATAATAAACCAGTTTACCGGCCACAACATATGATCTTCCAAAACCTTAAACACCCTTATGGTCTTATCCCAAAACGGTGCTTTTTTATCTAATATGTAGTTTTTGATAATGTAAACATCATCGCTTGCCCCCCAAGCCCACCTCTTCACCTGCTCATAAGTATTTACAAACGTATTCCAGAAACCAACCGCTTCTGCCGCATCCGCAAAGATAGGCAAGAATATTGGCTCCACCTCTACCTCTCCCCCAGTAGCAAAATAAGTCTTAAAAAAGATTCTGTAGTCTTCTGGTATCACATCACTATCCCAGTATCCCACCTCATCCATTAACTTAAGGCTCAAGCTGTAGGTTGAAAAATTAATCAATCTGTCTGGCCTCATCAGCATGCCCATATTAATCACACTGGCTATTCTTCCATATACCCTCATGGGCCAAGGAATTTTCTCAATGTTGTTGTAAAACATTATTGCTCCCTGCCAAATAGTCCTGTATCTTCTAGGACTATCTAAAAATTTATACGTCAATGCCGCCATATGATTGGGGTGTAACACCACATCGCAGTCTACCGAAGAAATAGTCATCTTATCCATCTGCCAGTCTTTTTGTTTCTTCATTTCTTTTAAAAATATCTTAGCTCCCCAAGCAGCATTCGAAGATTTTCCCACCACTTCCCCCCTTATATTCGCTGGGTGGTAAGAAAAAATTAACTTGGCAAACTTGTCTCCAAATTTTTTCTCCAACATCTCTCTTCTGGCCTCATTTATTTCTTTCCCAGCTCTTTCCTCAAAAGCCACCACCGGTATTATCTGTTTCGACCCCAATGTTTGCGAGGCCATGGCCTTTAGTGTTCGCTCTAAGGTAGTAATCGGTTCTTTGTAGGTAGGAATAACTACCACATGGTATACCGTCTTCCAATCTCCAAAACCTTTAACGTCACCCATCCAGTCATATTTCTTATTGGCCTCAATTCTAAAATGTGACATCATGGCAAAGACAGCCATGGTTGTGGATCGATACAACCAGTAAATATCAAAAATAATAATAAAATAAGCCAATCCCAATGGCCACAAAAAAGATCCCCATACGGGTAGTAAAATCAAGCTCCAACTTACTAAACCAGGCAATATTTCCAAAGCTCTATGGCTTTTGTTGGGATATCTTCTTATTAATTTTCTAAGGAAAACAAACATAAACTGTTTTTGGTTGTTTGATTAATTAAAGTGTCTACATCTAACCCTAAGGTGCTAGCTATAAACTTAGCCGTTATTTTAACATTTTTAGGTTCATTTAGCTCTCCCCGTAGCGGCTCGGGTGATAAATAGGGCGAATCCGTCTCCAAAAGCAGTCTATCCAATGGCACCAACTCCAACAAATCCACAAGAGACATAGAGCGAGCGCAAGATGGTTCCGAACCTGTTTTCCTAAACAGTTGTTCGTAACCTTCGGCGGTCTGCAGCGAGCGTTTGTTTTTATATGTTATATTTCCACAAAAACTCACATAAAAACCTTTATCTAAAACATACTCTAAAAAATCCCTATTTCCACCCCAGCAGTGGAACACCCCCCCTTGAAGGTTGCGTTCCTTCAATTTTTCAAACACCTCCCTCATTTCTTCTTCGGCCTCTCTGGCATGAATCGCCACTGGTAATCCAAGCTCCACCGCCAGTTCAAGCTGTTTCTCAAACAACTCTATCTGTTTATTTTTCGTTTTCTTTTCTTTATCATAATGAAAATCCAGCCCAATTTCACCAACCCCCACTACCTTTCTTGACGACTCAACCACATCTCTAAGTCTTGCAATGTCCACAGTCTCATCAACGTGTTCTGGGTGTACCCCCACTAAACAATAAACACCCTTAAACTTATCTGCTATTTTTACAGCCTGTTTGGCATCACCTAAACTAGTACTGGGTGCAATAATCTTTTCAACCCCTACGGCCCCTGCCCTTTCCAGTACGCCTTCAATATCCCCATCAAATCTCTTATCCGTTAAATGGCAGTGCGTATCAACAATCATTACAGCCTCTCAAACAGATTTTTACCTCTTACAATCTTTGGCCCTGCAAACTGTTTTATTATTATTTTGGCCGTTTCTGGCAAAAACGGCTGCAGATCCACCCCAATCTGTCTAATTTGATTAATTAAAGTGGTTAAAACTTCCTTTTTTTTCTCACCTTCAAGTTTCCACACTTCCTTTTCATTAATCAATTTATCTGCCTTTCTGATTTCATCCCAAATCAACCCCAACGCCTTATCAAACTCAAAACCTTCCAACTTCTCCCCAACACCCTTCGTCATTCCACCTCCTACGTCATTCCCGCGCAGGCGGGAATCTATAATAATCTCTTCTCCTTCCGCCATCGCCGCCACCCTAGCCGTTAAATTACCCAAACCATTCACCAAATCAGAGGTATAAGTTTGATATACCTTCTCTTCACTAAAATCACCATCTGCAAAAGGGGAAATTTTGGCTAGCAGATAATATCTCAGCGGATCAGCCCCCATCTTTTCTAGCAAAGGAACCGGGTCATACACATTACCTACTGTTTTACTCATTTTCTGTCCATCAACCGTTAAGTATTCATGTACAAAAATCTTCTTAGGTAGTTTCAGTCCTGCAGACAAAAGAAATGCAGGCCAATAAACCGCATGAAATCTTAAAATCCCCTTACCAATTACATGGACATCTGCCGGCCACCATTTTTCATATTTTTTTTCGTCCCAACCAAAACCTATCCCAGATTGATATATATTTAAGGCATCCATCCAGACGTATATTCTCTGCCCATTATCTCCTGGCACTGGCACTCCCCAATTTCTGGCTCTCTCATTCGACCTTGAGATACTGATATCTTTAAGCCCTAGCTCAATAAAAGAAAGCACCTCATTCTCTCTTTTTTTTGGTACGATTTCAAACTCTTTGCTCTTTATAAGTTTTAGTAGTTTGTCTTGATAGTTAGACAATTTAAAAAAATAATTCTTCTCAGCCACTTCCTCAAGTTTCTTTCCAGGGTGTTCTTTGCACTCTCCGTCCTCGTTGAGCTCATTTTTTGTATAAAAAGCTTCACAACCAACACAATATAAACCAGTATAGTTTTCTTCGTAAATATCTCCATTTTTCTTACAAAGTTCCCAAAGTTTTTGGCTTGACGGATAATGCACCTTCTTATCACTTCCTTTTTGCCACCCATCAAATTCAGCATCAAGCTTTATTGCCAGCTTCCGAAATTTTTCTGTATTTTCATCTACGAAATCTTGAATGTCTTTTTGGGCGACCTCGGCTGCTTGAACATTTTTCAAAGCATTTTCATCTCCTCCAGATAAAGACAATACATCAAACCCTTGCAATTTCTTGAATCTTTTCACCACGTCAGTCTCAATAAACTCTAAAGCATGTCCAATATGAGGTTTGGCATTCACATAAGGAATTGCCGCAGTAACATAAAACTTTTTCTTACTCATGCCTTACATTATAACGGCAAAATCTTTCTTATACCCCTAACAATTTTGCCACTAGTTTCTTCTGCCCATTGATCCGCCTTTATTCTCTTAATTATCTCTTGAAAACCAGGGTTACCAAGCGATTCGGCTACACCAGCAATCGTTGCCGAACTCACCCTAATATTATTTTTAATATTCTCATAACTTCTCCCTTTATCCAAGTAAACTGCAATTCCTAGTCTCTTTAATATTATTGCTCTCTCCGTTTCGGTTAATAAGTCTTGTAAAATCACCCCTATCTCTTCTGGTGATTTAATCTCCGCCAGCACACCCAAGAACATTTTTTTAAGCTGAAGATTAAGGGTATTATTAATTTTCTTTTTTGACAATTGCATACTTTAATTAACTAAAGTATACACCATCATATATAATTTAAAATATGTCTTCAGACACATTTCTTATATTAGCCGCTTTAATTAGTGGTCTTGCTTTTATATACTTCCTTCTAAACAAAAAAATAAATCAGCCAAAGGAAGATCACGCTCTAACAGAGTGGCTAAAAAGCATTCAAAGTTCACTAAACAGTTCTAATCAAAACATAACCAGCACTTTGCAGAAAAGCTACGGCGATCTACACGACCGTTTAGATACCGCCTCTAAGGTAATCGGTGAACTAAAAAAAGAAGCCGGTACTTTTTCCGAGATTGGCCGTTCCATGCAAGATCTGCAAAAGTTTTTACAAAGCCCCAAATTAAGGGGAAACATAGGTGAGGAGGTCCTAAAGGACCTTATCTCCCAAATGTTCCCCAAAAATTCCTTTCACCTTCAGTTTGGTTTCAAAAGCGGGGCCATAGTAGACGCGGCTATAAAAACTAGCGCTGGTATTTTGCCAATAGACTCAAAGTTCCCTATGGAAAACTTTCAAAAAATGGTCAAGGCTAAAGACAAGGCAGAAAGAAAAATACACAAACAAGCCCTTGTAAGAGATGTTAGAAAACATATAAGAGACATCTCCAGCAAATACATTTTGCCAGAAGAAGATACCTTGGATTTTGCCTTAATGTATATTCCATCAGAAGCCGTTTACTACGAAATAGTCAACTTAACAGAGTTAATCAACTACGCCAGAGAAAGCAGGGTCTATCCCGTATCTCCTACCACCCTTTACTCACACCTTCAGACCATTCTTTTGTCTTTTGAAGGCCAGAAAATTGAAAGCCGTTCCAAGCAGGTCTTCGCCATTTTAAGGGGAGTCCAAAAAGACTACTCCAAACTAGATGAAAACTTAGGTGTACTGAATCGCCATTTAACCAACGCCTATAACCAAATGAGCAATGCCCAACTTTCTCTAAACTCTTTGGGTCAAAAAATCTCCTCCACCCAAACCCTAGACTCAGGCAAAAACTAAGTGCCTCTCATCGGGTGGGACGCGACAAAGTTAACCGCTATACTATCTCCATGACAAGCTTTGCCAGGGAGTACCAAAAGCTAAATAAAAACCAAAAAATCGCCGTAGACTCTATTGATGGTCCAGTCATGGTTATGGCCGGCCCTGGTACCGGCAAGACTCAGGTATTGACTTTAAGAATAGCTAACATTTTAAAAAAAACCGACACTCCACCCAGCAGTATCTTGGCTCTTACCTTTACAGACGCCGCCAGCAACGAAATGCGAACTCGTTTAGTTAACCTAATAGGTAAGCCCGCCTACTCCGTACAAATATCTACCTTCCATTCTTTTTGCCAGTCAGTTATCCTAGAAAACCCAGACCTTTTCATAGTGGCAGAAGAAACTGAACACCTGCAAGACCTAGACCGCACTAAGATCTTGCAAAAAATAATAAAAGGTAATAATTTTTCTTATCTTAAGCCTTTAAATGCCCCCTACTACTATGTGTTAAGCATAATAGAAAACATTAGAACCTTAAAAAGAGAAGGTGTAAGCCCAGAAGAACTTAAAAAAACTCTAACAGGCCCACCAGACAAGAATCTAGACTTGCAAAAAATTTATTCTCTTTATCAACAAGAGCTAGTAAAAAAAGGCAGGTTTGATTTTGAAGATATGATCAACTGGGTAGTAGATAAGTTTGAAAAAGATCCTAACCTGCTACTTTCATATCAAGAGCGCCTAAGTTATTTCTTAGTAGACGAGTATCAAGACACTAACTCCGCCCAAAACCAACTAGTTTTTAATCTTGCTTCCTTTTGGGCCGAAAAAGCCAACCTCTTTGTGGTCGGCGATCCTAACCAGTCAATATTTAGATTTCAAGGAGCCTCTCTTGAAAACACCAAGGAATTCATTAGCCGTTTCCCCAACACCACCCTAATAAATCTAAACCAAAACTATCGTTCCACTCAAACCGTCCTTAACTCAGCTCATTCTGTAATAAAAAACAACTATCCCAAAGCAATAAAATTAAAAAGCAACCTATCCGGTCCGGGCAAGCTCATCAATACTGCCCATTTTACCCACTCCATATTCGAAGACTATTTTATAGCCAAAAATATCAAAAATTTAATTAACAAGGGTGTAAAACCCCAAAACATTGCTATTATCGTCCGCCACAACAAGGATCTGGACGACATCTCCTCCACCTTAAAAAAATTCAACATCCCCTTTACCATTAAAGGTACCCAAGATCTACTTGAACAGCCTTTAATAAAAAAACTAATAATCTTCCTAACCATTATCAGTAACTCCCCTCACCAGCACCTAGATAGTGAACTCTTTACCCTTTTAAACTACACTTTTTTTGAAATTGAACCATTAAATATTCTAAAAACTGCCAAGAAAGCAGCAGACAACCACACTCATTTGGCCAGCTACATTCTCTCTGATAGATACAAGATTCCAGCAGACTTAAAAACTTTTTTTACAAATCTAAACAACTGGCAAAAACTCTCGGCCAACCTTACCTTGCCAGAATTTTTTGAAAAACTAATTCAACAATCGGGCATTCTAAATCATCTATTAAAACAAAAAAACAAAGCAGACGAGCTCCACCAGTTAAACATGTTTTTCACCCAAATTAAAAACATGGCTTTTCAAGACAAGAGCTTAAATTTATCAAAGCTCTTAAGCAACATCAATGCTTTAAGGGAACAAAAAATAAAAACTACCATTTCTTCACCCATAACCCTAAAAGAATCAGTCACCCTAACCACCGCCCACAAAGCCAAGGGTCTAGAGTGGGATCATGTTTATATCTACCGTTGCGTAGACGGTAAATGGGGCAACCCCAGAATCCGTCAGTTAATAAAACTTCCCTCAAGCATCTTGGAATTCGCCCCTAAAGAAAATCATCAGGCGGAAGAAAGACGTCTTTTCTACGTTGCCATAACCAGAACCAAGAAAACCTTAAACCTAACCTCTGCCAGCCAGTACACAACCGACTACGGAACCCAAAACACCCTGCCCTCTTCATTTATTACCGAAATTCCCAGCAAGTTAACAAAAAAAATTAAACCCAAAAATGCCCCAATCAAAACCCTAAAAAAACTCCTTACACCTCCAATTACCAACCCCTCCACCGTCAAGGAAAAAGAATACTTAATGAGTTTGGTTAAGGATATTAAACTTTCGGTAACTGCCCTAACCACATTTTTAGACTGTGCTTATAAATTCAAACTCAACAACTTATACCGCTTACCAAAAGCCAAAGAAGCCTATCTTGTTTTTGGCACCGCCGTCCACACTGCTTTAGAAAAGTATTTCTCAAACCCCAAATTAAAATTTCTTTTAAGCCAGTTCAAAAAAGCTTTAACCAAAGAAGTACTTACCCCCCAAGACTTCTCCATACGTTTGAAACATGGACAAGACGTTCTCACTGCTTATCACAACTTACACAGCACAAATCTAAATCCAATTTACGCATTAGAAAAATACTTTGGTTACTCCGCAAGTTCCAACTGCCGTTTAGGAGATATTTCATTAGTAGGTAAGATTGATAAAATCGACATTCTAGACCAAGATAAAAAACTGGCCAAGGTAATAGACTTCAAAACCGGCAAACCCAAAACAAAAGGTGAAATAGAAGGCACTACCAAGAGCTCCACCGGTTATCTAAAACGCCAACTTGTTTTCTACGCCTTGCTGGCCAAGCTAGACAAATATTTCCCTTTAAGGGTCACCCAGTTCGAACTAGACTTTGTAGAAAGTCCATTTTTAAAAAACAAATCAGGTCAAATGACCTTTACCGTTTCAGAAAAAGAAATTGAAGACTTAAAAATAGTCATCAAACAAACAATGAAAAAAATCCGTTCTTTAAAATTCCCCCGTGCCAAAGACACCTCTGTCTGCCACCGCTGCGAATTCCGCGATCACTGCTACCCCCAAGGAATACCTAAAACCATTTTGTAAACGAGCCAGGGTAGGTGACCACTTTACCCCCAAATTTTTTCTTAAACCGGCTAAAGCCTGCCCACTTTTTTTGTGGCCACCTTTCATCCAATATTCCTTCAAAATCAAACCACCCGAGACCCTTCTTTTTACACTCTAATATTACCTTCCACACCAGATGGTAATGAGCTCCTGATTCCCTGCCTTTTTCACTGATCCATGTTTGAAAATAATTAGCCGTGTCTTTAGACTTGAGTAGTAAAATTCCAGACAAAAATTCCCCCTCGCTTTCACTTACTAACAAACTGGCCTTTTCACCAAAAGCATCAAGCAACTTGTTAAACCTTTTCTCACCCATTAACCAAGTCTTACTCGACCCCTTCCACGCCTCATAAAACCGGATTCTGGATGCGTTTCGCAGACTCAACTTACCAGAATGACGTTTCTTGTCATTCTGCTCCTCTTCGTCATTCCCGCGCAGGCGGGAATCTATATAATTATTCTTTTTTAATGTCTGTTTTGTAGTTTTTGATAAATCACTCCACAGTTGTTTCTCATTCTTTGATAAATCAATTATTACAGTTTTGGTCGGCAAAAACGGCTTTGTGTTTATTTTCCATTTTTCAACCACCATATTCATTGGTTCCGCTACCGTATACACAACCTTATACTTCCTCTTCACCCTCTTTAAATCACTAAAGTCCAATTTTCCATAAAACCTCTGTATCTTCATCATGCTAAACGGCATTAAAGGAACCTTTTTTATAAACACACTAATATCACCAACCTTATCTACTACCCACCCACAACTTTCTAGATATCTTCCCCATTCCTTAGTCTGCCTTATGTCTTCCATTTTAATATCATCCACCTTATGCTTTCGCCCAATCTATAAATCCAATACAAAATTGGATTCACTATTAAGTCCCAACTACCCACAAACTCTACCAACTCTCCTCCATACCCCTCTTTAAACTTATGAAACCCGTACCATGGATCATTTTTCTTAGGGTTTTCCCCTAGACTTCCCCACATATCAAACAACTTACAACCTTTTTTCTTACCAAACTTAATTACCTCCCAAGCCAGTAAGTTACTGGCCATTAGCTCCCTATGCTCTCTACTAGAAGCACCATAGGGATAATAAAGCACACCATTCAAGATAAATACTATCCAAGTGGCTAAAATCTCTTCCTTATACACCGCCTTAAACAAATGCGCCTGTCCAGCTTTTTTCATCTCTTGCCACATTTTCAAGTGATACGCTTTATTATGAGCATAAAATGCCTGCCTGTTGGTCGTTTCCTCCATTAGCTTCCAATAATCCTCAAAGCCTTTATCACTCGAGTCTTCCACCACCCGCACCCCTTTCTTTTCCGCCAACCTAACGTTGTATCTTGTTTTTGATTTCATCCCCGCAAGTAACTCTTCCTCAGATTTTGTAAGATCTAACCAAAAACTAAACTTAGTAAACAACGCCCTGCCCTTAACCAGCCCCAAGCTTTTCATACTTACACCTGAATCAGCTCTTACATTTGGCTCAAACTTCACCATGATTGCCTTTTGCCTTACCGCTTCATTTTTTATGATTTCCAAGTCTTTTTTACTTGGCATTTTTGACTTAGGGCAGTAACCAATCGTCCACGGCAATTTAGGAATCTTGTGAAAGGTAACCTGGAAACCTTCGTCAAATCTAACCACATTAACCCTACTAGATGCCCTAAGCTCCCCCCAAGCCCAACTCTGCAACGGATGATTCATAAACTTATTTTACCAGCTATGCGTTGCGATTCCATTGCGAACTTGGTAGAATAATCTAAGTTATTAATTACTAAAGACAACAGTGTTCAAAAATATAATTTCTCCAGTTCAGGCCTGGTTACTTTCTCGTGGGCAATGTGTGGGCTGTGGGACCTCATTAAAAAATGGACAAGTAGCTAAGGCCAAGATAAAGGGTCATAGCAAGGTCACTTGTAAGTGCGGACGTATCTTTATGTACAACCTTAAGTCCAAAACTTACAGAAGAGCACTTTTTGAAGAAGTCTAGTGGCCCGTCTTCTAATCATCATTACTTGTCTGGTCAGCATAATTTTATACTCCTCCTATCTTGCTTCCCCAGCGAATTCAAAATCTAGTCAAAAAGTCGAATTCGTCATCCAACAAGGTCAAAACTTAGATCAAATAACCAACAATCTAAAAAAACAAAACCTTGTCCGATCAGTTCCAGCCACCAAACTACTTATTCTTGCCAAGGGAATAAGTAAAGATATTCAAGCCGGTTACTTTTATCTTTCTCCTTCAAGCGATCTTGGTGAGATCGTCTCAAGTCTAACAGAAGCTGGTAGCAAGCAAGTCTGGATCACCATACCAGAAGGTCTCCGTCGTGAAGAAATTGCCTTAATAATAGAAGGCTCATTTCCCAACATTAGTGCCCAAGACTTTGTCTTAGCCACCAAAGGACTAGAGGGACACTTGTTCCCAGAAACTTATGCCCTGAATCCAGGTAGTTCAACCGAAACCGTGGTCAAAAAGCTTACCGATCAATTTGATAAAGTTATTGAAGATCTTGCTATTCCAGTTACCGACCTAAGCTCTACTTTAACTCTTGCCTCGCTCTTAGAAAGGGAGGCACGTAATTTCAACGAGATGTTAGAAATTGCCGGTATTTTAAAGAAGCGTTTAAAAGCGGATTGGCCTCTTCAAATAGACGCCACCATTCAGTTTGCCTTAGCAAGTCAGACTTGTTCTCAAACAGACTGTGACTACTGGAAAAAGAGTCTTACAAAAGACGATATTCAGACCCCGTCTCCCTATAATACATACAAATATACCGGCCTGCCACCCGGACCAATCGCTAGCCCAGGAAAAGAGGCCATTAGGGCGTCATTTCAGGCTGTCTCCTCTGACTACTGGTTTTACCTTCACGATTCAAATGGTCAGATTCGTTACGCCAAGACAATCGAAGAACATAATCAAAACATCTGCACTTACTTGAAAAAAGACTGCTATTGACAAGCCTAAATAATAGTGTTAATATACCCAACATAGTCAGTAATCTGGTCGAGTCTGTTATGGCCAGGTTTTTTCTGTCTGTTTAATTAAAACTAAAGGTTAGGTAAACTGAAACTTTCAATGTTTAGAAAAAAACGAGAAAACTGGGGTAATGAAACTCACAAATTACCCATCCTTGACTTAGTCAAGATTCAACTAGACTCATATTCAGACTTCCTTAATAATCAAATCGGCGCTTCACTTCTCAGGGTTAATCCCATCAAAGATTTCAGTGGTAAAGCTTTTCAGTTCGAATTTTTAAGTCATAAAATCGATAACCCCCAGATCACTCCCAAAGAAGCCCTAGAAAAAGGAATTACTTTTGATGCCCCATTATGGGCCATGGCCAAACTTACCAATCTTAAAACCAACCAAGTTCAAGAAAAAAAGGTTTTCTTGGGAGACATTCCCCTAATGACGTCTATTGGCACATTTGTCATCAATGGTGTAGAAAGAGTTGTCATTAATCAGTTGGTAAGAAGCCCAGGGGTGTATTTTACTCGGGAGCTAGACCCTCAATCAGGTCGCCATCTTTACAAGGCTGAAATTAGACCTATTCATGGATCTTGGATAGAAATCATGGTAAGTAAAAATGATCACTTATCAGTCCGTATTGATCGTCGCAGAAAAATCTCGGTTACCACTTTGCTAAGAGCTATTGGCTTCTCAACCAACGAAGAAATTGAAAGCTTATTCAATGACGTCGATACAGATGAGGAACATCCATATATAGCCACCACCTTACTTAAAGACTCAAGTTCAAACACAGATGAAGCGCTACTTGAATTCTACGAAAAAATTCGCCCTGGAGAACCCGCCGTAATCGAAAACGCCAAGAACCTGCTAAAACAAATGTTTTTTGATAGTCGTCGCTATAATTTAGGAGAAGTTGGCAGATACAAAATAAACAAGAAGCTAACTGGCCTTTATTCTTCCCAGCAAACCACCACCACCCTAACCAAAGACGACTTGGTTGCCACAATTAAGTATTTAATAGCTCTTCAAAACGGAAAAGGGAAAACCGACGATATTGACCATCTAGCTAATCGTAGACTACGCCAAGTAGGAGAGTTAGTTAACCAAACAGCTTTAAGAAGAGGATTGCTAAGTTTAGAGCGATCCATTCGTGAAAAAATGAGTCTTGCTAAACCAGAAGAGCTACACACGCCTGCCAGTTTTGTCAATCCGCGTCCAGTGGTTGCTGCCATAGCAGAATTTTTCCGTCGCAATCGATTAAGTGCCATACTTGACCAAATTAACCCCTTGTCTGAAATAGATACAATTCGTAGAGTTACTGTTATGGGACCTGGTGGTGTAACTAAAGAAAGAGCTAGTTTCTCTATGAGAGACATCCATAACAGTCAATATTCCAAAATAGGCCCCATTAGGTCTCCAGAAGGTCCCAATATTGGATTGGTTACCTATCTAGCTCTTTTCACCAAAGTGAATAAATATGGTTTTCTTCAGGCTCCTTACTTAAAAGTAGAACAGGTCAGTAAGAACAACAAACAGCTAATGAAAATTGGTAAAGAGATCACCTATCTAACCGCAGATGATGAAGAAGACTACTACATTACCCACGCCGGGGTTGGTCAACAAAACGGTTACATCACTGACAAATGGATTGCCTGTCGCTATCAGGGCGAATTTATCGAGGCCGATGTCAACAGGGTTCAATACATTGATGTGGTGCCTTGTCAGGTAGTTAGTACTTCCGCCTCGCTCATTCCTTTTGTGCATCACGATGACGGCATTAGAGCCCTAATGGGCAGTCACATGCAAACACAGGCTGTTCCACTTTTAAAACCAGAATCTCCCGTAGTTGGAACGGGTATGGAAGGAGCAATTGCCAGTTCCATGGGTTGGGTGGTCAAAGCCCGTCACGCTGGAACAGTAGTTTCTTCCGATGCCCAACATGTTAGCATAAAAATCTCGGAAAAAGATGCCACTGAAGCCAATAAAAACAAATTGCAAACAGACTACGGTTATATTCAGATAAAAAACAATATAGAGACATATCAAATTAGAAAATTTTACAGAACCTCTCAAAATACTAGTTATTCTCAAAACCCACTAGTGATCGTTGGTGACAGAGTTGAGCTAGACGATCTTATAATCAACGGACCCGCTTCAGATGGTGGAGAGCTGGCCTTAGGTCAAAACTTGCTAATAGCTTATATGTCATTCGAGGGCTTAGGTTACGAAGACGCCATTGTTGTTTCAAGCAGGTTGCTTGATAAAGACCTACTTTCCTCCATTCATATAAGTGAACATACCGCTGAGGTTATGGACACCAAGCTGGGTCCAGAGGAACTAACTAATGACATTCCCAACGTGTCTGAACAAGATCTTAGGTACTTAGGACTAGATGGAATTATTGTTCCTGGTTCAGTTGTAGGTCCAAGGGATATTTTGGTTGGCAAAATTGCTCCAAAAGGAGAAACCGAATTAACTGCAGAAGAAAGGTTGCTAAGAGCCATTTTTGGTGAAAAAGCTAGAGAAGTAAGAGACACTTCTCTCAGGCTTCCTCACGGAGATCAAGGAGTGATTGTTAACGTTCAAATTCTAGATAGAAATAGAGGGGATGAACTAAGTCCAGGAGTAATTCAGCAAGTAAAAGTTCAGGTAGCCCAACTAAGAAAAATTACCGTGGGTGATAAGCTGGCTGGCAGACACGGTAATAAAGGAGTTATCAGTAAAATTGTTCCTACGGCCGACATGCCCTATCTAGCCAGTGGACGTCCAATAGACATAATAATTTCACCATTGTCAGTTTTGGCCAGAATGAATTTAGGTCAGTTACTTGAGGCACAGTTAGGTATAGCCGCCGAAGCTCAAGACAAAAAGATCGCCGTACCTGTTTTTGAACAGATTTCAGAAGAAAAAATCAACAAACTTCAAACTGAAGCTGGTTTACCCACCTCTGGTAAGATGCAACTTTACGACGGCAGGACTGGAGAAAAATTTCTTGAAGAAACTGCCATCGGTATAGCTTACATCCTAAAGTTAATCCACATGGTAGAAGACAAAACTCATGCCCGCTCTACGGGTCCTTACTCTCTGGTTACCCAACAACCTTTGGGTGGTAAGGCTCAAAGAGGTGGCCAAAGACTTGGAGAAATGGAAGTCTGGGCCCTAGAGGCTCATAAAGCCGCACACATTCTTCAAGAAATGCTCACCATTAAGTCAGATGACGTAGTTGGTCGTTCCAAAGCCTTTGAAGCTATAGTTAAGGGTCTGCCTATTCCAGAGCCATCTCTTCCGGAATCGTTTAAAGTCTTGGTAAAAGAGCTAAATGCACTCAGTCTATCTGTACTACCAATGGGTAAAATCGAAACGATATCCAACAAAGACACAGAAAAAGACTCAAGCGAAGAAAGTCAAATATCAGAGCACGTATCTAGCAATGTAATTACTAATAAATAACTCATGAAAACCGCCACTACATTTTCCAGCTTAAAAATATGTCTAGCATCGCCAGATGAAATTCGTAGCTGGTCCCATGGTGAAGTCACCAAACCAGAAACTATTAACTACAGAACTCAAAAGCCAGAAAAAGATGGTCTATTTTGTGAAAGAATTTTTGGTCCTACCAAAGACTGGGAATGTTATTGCGGTAAGTATAAACGAGTCCGGTTCAGAGGTATAGTTTGTGATAAATGTGGCGTAGAAGTTACTCAAAGCAGGGTTCGCAGAGAAAGAATGGGCCACATAGAATTGGCCTCTCCAGTTTGCCACGTATGGTTTTTTAAGGGAGCACCATCAAAAATATCCCTTTTATTAGACATCCCCCCAAAAAGTCTTACTTCGATTATTTATTTCTCTAAATATTTAATACTTTCTGTTGACCAAGATAAACAAGAACAGGCCTTAAAAACTATAGAAATCGAGTTAAAAAATAAAACAGACGAAATCCGTCAAAAATTTAACAAGCAAATAGAAAA
Source organism: Patescibacteria group bacterium (assembly GCA_018819325.1). GTDB lineage: Bacteria > Patescibacteriota > Microgenomatia > UBA1400 > MFAQ01 > JAHITH01. Next base: position 5,004 of record JAHJQJ010000073.1, on the reverse strand, counting down.
ACTAAAAAAGCAAGCCCAAAAAGATCTAAGTAAACTTAAAAAAGACATTAAGGTAAAAGACGAACTAGTTTTAAAAATAGATGTCTTAAAAACAGAAACAAAACGTTTAATAGCTTCCCAAAGAGAACAAATGGTCGCAGAAATTACCATGGTTGAAGAGATATATAACCTATTAACCGCTCTAATAAAACAAATAAAATCAAACGGACTTCTGTCCGATTCAGAGTATGAAAAACTCTTAGACTACAACGTTGGCGACTGGCTAACGGTCGGTATGGGCGCAGAAGTCATTCTTGAAGCAATTAAAAAGGTCAACTTAGAATCATTAGTTGCGACCCTAAAGGAAGAGTTAAATAGTAGCTCAGAGGCCAAACGACTAAGAGCCATCAAGCGGCTTCAAGTAGCTCAAGGGCTTTTAGGTGCAGAGATTAACCCAGAATGGATGATACTCCGTGTGTTGCCAGTCATGCCTCCCGATTTAAGACCAATGGTTCAGTTGTCTGGTGGCAGGTTTGCAACCTCCGACTCCAATGACTTATATAGAAGGGTTATAAACAGAAACAATCGACTTAAACATCTATTAGATCTAGGAGCCCCAAATATAATTGTTAGAAACGAAAAAAGAATGCTTCAGGAATCCGTTGACTCTTTAATCGACGCTTCTCAAGCAAAAACTAGCCGCAGAACCAGAGCCGGTAGAACTCTTAAGAGTTTATCCGATACCCTAAAGGGTAAGCAGGGTCGTTTTCGCCAAAACTTATTAGGAAAACGTGTAGACTACTCAGGTCGCTCGGTCATAGTTGTTGGCCCAGAACTAAAACTAAACCAATGCGGAATTCCTAAAGACATGGCCTTAGAGATGTTTAAACCATTTGTACTCCACGAAGTAATTAAACAAGATTTGGCTCCAAACATAAGAGCGGCTAAAGACATAATAGACAAACGTCAATCAGAAGTATTTGACATACTTGAAAAAGTCACCAAGAAACACCCCGTTCTCTTAAATCGTGCCCCCACACTACACAAACTCTCTATTCAAGCTTTCTGGCCCGTATTAGTAGAAGGTTCTGCCATAAGATTACACCCAGTAGTTTGCGCTGGTTTTAATGCAGATTTTGACGGAGACCAAATGGCCGTCCATGTACCCCTAACCAAAAAAGCTAGAAAAGAAGCCATTAAATACATGCTTCCAGAGAAAAATCTACTCAAGCCATCAGATGGGCATCCAGAGAGTATTCCAGACAAAAAAGAAATGGCCGTTGGTATCTATTACCTCACCTCGGTTAACCCTCAATTTACAAACCAACCAACCGTTTTCTCATCCTCTAAAGAGGCCAAACAGGCCTACCAAACCAGTCAAATAAAACTTCGCCAGCTTATTAAGGTTCGTTTATCGTCAACATCCACAAAGATCACCGAAACTACCGTTGGCAGAATTATATTTAATGAAATCTTACCTTCAGACTGGGATTTTATTAACCACGGTTTAACCAGAAACAAAATTAGTACTTTATTCAAAAAAGCAATTGATCAAAGTGCCAACAAAGAAGTAGTTAAACTAATCGACTCTGTTAAAGATCTAGGTTTTGAAACAGGCATGATATCCGGTTTATCATTTGCCATAACAGACAACGAACTATACAAAGACAAAGACAAAGTCATCAGTCAAGCCAATCAAAAAGCCAAAGAAATAGAAAACAACTTTAAGCTAGGTCTTATTACCAACGACGAAAGAAAGAAACTGGTAATTCAAATGTGGATGAACACAACAGAAGATTTAACAGAAAAAACTTGGCAATCATTCTCAAAAGATAATCCTGTTAGGTTAATCATAGACACAGGTATGGGTCGTATTACCAAAAACACCATCAAACAGCTATCTGCCATGCGTGGGATTAACGTAGATCCATTAGGTAATTTTGTAGAGCTCCCAACCAAGGGTAATTTTCGTCAAGGACTATCAATCTTTGAGTACGTAAACGCCATCAGAGGCTCTAGAAAAGGTTTAACCGATACCGCTTTAAGGACTGCAGACGCGGGTTACTTAACCAGGCGTCTAGTAGACGTTAGTCACGACGCCATTATTCGATCCAAAGACTGTGGTACCAAAGATTTCATGGAAATCAATCTAGCTGAACTTGGTCCAGACAAGTTTCTAGATCAGATTATTGGCAGAAATACCGCCAAGAAAGTCCTCCATCCAAAAACCAAGAAAGTATTAGTGAAAAAAGGCAACACCATAGACGAGGATATCGCTACCGACATCATTACCGCCAAAGTAAAAACGGTCTCGGTTCGAACACCTCTTGGCTGTAAGCTAAAATCTGGCCTTTGTATTGCCTGCTATGGTTTCAATTACGCCACTAATAAACAAGCAGTTTTTGGCGATCCAGTTGGAATTATCGCCGCTCAGTCAATTGGTGAACCAGGCACCCAATTGACTATGAGAACCAAGCACTCAGGTGGTATTGCCGGACTAGACGTTACCCAGGGTCTGCCCAGAGTAACCGAACTTTTCGAGGTAAGAACACCCAAGGTTCTTTCCCCGGTGGCCGAAATATCTGGCAAGGTCAGCATCACAGAAACCGACACCGGACACAAACTAACCATTACCCCAACCAACTCAAAAGAAGAAAGTAGAGAGTATCTAGTTCCTCTGGTTCAAACCCTAAGCGTTTCCAGCGGAGATCTAGTCGGAATAGGTACACAACTAGCCTCGGGAGGAATAGACATAAAAAAATATCTAAACATCAAGGGTTTAAGGGCCGCCCAAAACTATCTTATTAAAGAAATACGGTCTATCTACGCATCGCAGGGAATCAACATTCACAATAAGCATTTCGAAGTCATAGTTAAGCAAATGTGTGACAGGGTCGTGGTTGATACCGTCGGAGACACTTCTCTCATTCCAGGAGAAATTATTTCTAAGGGTGGTTTCGAAAAAGCCAGCGAAGCAACTATAGTTCAAGGTGGCGAGCCAGCCTCGGCCACCACTCTAATTCTTGGCACAATTAGAGCTTCTCTTTACACCGATTCGTGGTTATCAGCCGCTTCGTTTCAAGACACTACCCAGGTACTAACCAGCGCTTCACTTCAAGGTAAAGTAGACAATTTAATTGGCCTCAAGGAAAACGTTATTATCGGTAGATTAATTCCCTCAAACAAAGCTCGGGCAAGTTTTGATACAGTCTGATAAAATTCAAGCAAACTTATGCCTACAATTAACCAACTAGTCAAACGTAAAAGAAAAAGACTTAAGAAAAAAGTCAAGGCTTCTGCTATGCGCAAAAGCTTTAATTCAGTTAAACGTCGTATGACCGACACAATTAATCCTCACAAAAGTGGTGTCTGTCTTCAGGTCAAGACAATGACTCCTAAAAAACCTAACTCAGCTTTAAGAAAAGTGGCCAGGGTCAGGCTTAGTAACCGTCAAGAAGTTACTGCTTACATCATGGGTGAAGGTCACAACCTAGCAGAACACTCCGTGGTCTTGGTTCGTGGTGGTCGTGTTAGAGATCTTCCGGGTGTTAAGTATCACGTTGTCCGTGGTAAGCTAGACACCGCTGGGGTAGAAGGCAGAAAATCAAGCCGTTCCAAGTATGGTGCTAAAAAAACAAACGCCACCCCTTCAACTAGTCAATAAATATATATAAAATGAGAACAAAAAAAGCCCCCAAAAGAAAAATAATCAATGATTTTGTCTACGACTCTCCTTTGGTAGCTAAGATAATCAACTCTTGTATGTACGACGGTAAAAAAACCATTGCTCAAAAACACGTGTACGACGCTCTTCAAATAATTAAAGAAAAGACAAAAAAAGACGAGCTACAGATTCTAACAGAAGCCATGGAAAACATCTCTCCTCAAATGGAGGTTAGGTCCAGAAGGGTTGGCGGTGCCAGCTATCAAGTCCCCATGTCCATAAGATCAGAAAGGAAACAAGCTCTAGCTATCAGGTGGTTGGTCCAAGCCGCCAGACAAAAATCAAACAGCGAATTCCATACATTTGCAGAAAAATTAGCCGCCGAAATTCTAGACGCCCACAATAACCAAGGTGTCACCATAAAGAAAAAACTAGACACTCAAAAAATGGCCGAGGCCAACCGCGCCTTCGCCCACTTCCGCTGGTAACCCCCTTCCCCCACTCACCAATCCAGTGACGCGATCGCGTGTCTGGTTTTGCAATTTACTCATATCAACTCCTCCCATCTCCGTCATTCTGAACGTAGTGAAGAATCCAGCGAAGCGTCTCTCTCCTTAGTCTAAAATAAGCCTTAAATGAAACAATGGTCTGTCTACATCATCACCAACCATAAAAACACAGTTCTATACACAGGTATCACCAACAACCTAAAACGACGAATCTGGGAACACAAAGAAAAAATTATCGGTAACTCATTCTCCAAAAAATACAGACTCTACAAACTTATCTGGTTTGAAATGTTTAATAACCCTCAACAAGCCATTGAAATAGAAAAGAAAATCAAAGGTTGGACTAGGGTCAAAAAGATTAACATGATAAAAGCTAAAAACCCAACCTTCCAAGATTTGAACTCACGCTAACGCTAGATTCTTCGTCGGAACTCCTCAGAATGACCACCTTGGAGGAACCCACCACGTCATCCTGAGTATATCTACAAAACCGCTCGAACTCATTTTACCAAAAATTACTGAAAATTGTTAGCTCCGGCAATGACGGCGAGGAAAAGGGGTTTAAGGGGAAAAGGAATCGCCGCAGCCGCCTCCTCATTTGCTCGCTCCACCAACTTGTCCTGAGTTTGCCGAAGGGACGGAATTCGCTAAAAAAAGAAAAAAATTGCAGCAGGACGGGTGACGTGGGCTCTGAAAAATCAAAAAACTGGTGTGGCGATAAAAAATAAACTGTTTATGTAGCTGCCGGGAGCTTGCGCGCCACCGATTTCAATTTTATAAACAAAATATACCTGTTCCCCGCTAACCGGGCCTGAACTATAAACAATCTCAAGGGCGGTGGTTTCAAATCGA
>JAHJQJ010000072.1 GCA_018819325.1 Patescibacteria group bacterium | reverse complement strand
TTTAGTAAAACGGACATACAACATATACACATTTTACCCTTAGTACGACAAAACTCCAGTCTCAAAATCTTTTAGTTGGATACATCAAGCACTTTATTTTTCCAAAACCCGAAACTATGACGAAGTGAGCAAGTCAGGAGGCGTTTGTCTCTGGATTGTAGGCTAGTGTGTCAATTCTTAAGTTGTCAATTTGGAACTCACTAGTTACTATTTCGTAACCAAAGATTTCCCCCAAATTATTTTCGACTAGGCTCTGAATATCTCTTTCTTTGTCAATTTTGTCTTCTTTGATGAGAGAGAGTTTATTGTTGGTTTTTAAAAAATGTGGCATATGGGTTTGATTATACCTTTTGTTTATTAACCTATTTTGAGTTCTAGTTTTTCTTTTGTTTGTTCCCAGCTTGGATATTTGGAACTTAAAAGAGAGAAGAATTGCTTGCTGTGCTTATTGTATTTCATATGGCAAAGTTCGTGGGTGATTACATAATCGATACAATCGGTTGAGGCTTGTATAAGCTTGGGATTAAGGATAATTTGTTTATTTTTCAAGAAACTTCCCCATCGCTTATTCATTTTCCTAACTACTAATTTTGGGGTAAATTTGTAGTTGAAGTTTTTTAGTACTATTTGATAGCGTTGTTTAAACTTTGTTTCTATTTTTTTGTTATACCAATTGTCTAGAATTTGTCTGTTGTGTTTTCCGTTACTAGCTTTTTTAGTGGTATTTAATTGGAAGGTCCCTTTGGTTAAAGATATGCTGTTCTTGTTTCTTTTCTTGACAATTAGTTTGTATTGTTTTCCTAAATACAAGAAACTTTCGCCAGAAATATACTCCTTTTTGTAGATAGTTTTTTGATATTTTTTGAAAAATGCAAGTTGTTTGTTTAACCATGTCCATTTTCTTTTTAAAAATAAATCGATTCTATCTTGATCTACATTGATAGGAGTTTTTAAAACGATCTTCATGTTTGGTTGAACCGTGAGACTTAGGGTCTTTCGCTCCTGAGGTATAAGGGTATATTGATAACAGTATTGCCCGTATATAAATTTTTTATTCATTTTTAGAATATTTCAATGTTGTTTTGAGCTAATTCCATGGTCTTTTCAATAATTTGTTTTATATCTTTGATGGATAAATTAATCTTTTTCTTCCCTTTTACCACATCGTATAAATAGTCATCAATTGTGTTTTTCATAACCCTTTTGTTTTCAATGTTCATCTGCCAGTCAATGATACTTTCGTTTTTTAGTATGTTGAATATATCTAGAACTATATCTATTATTTCCTTTTCATTTAATTGATGTTGTTCAAAATACTTTTTTAGGTTTCGATAAAAGATATCCGAGCCGGCTCGCTTTTTGATAGCCAAAGGAATTTTTTGATCTTTTTTTTCTAGTACTTGCTGACTAATCAACTTGGCCTGTTTTAGTGCCTCTATGTCTGCTATTTTTTTCTGACGCATCTGCTCGATTAGTATGCTAATTTTTTTTGAAAACCGGCTGTAGTATTCCGGATCGTTTTTTAACTGTTCTTTTATTGTTCTTTCGGTTTGGGCAGCTATGGCCTCTGCCTTTGATTTGTCTGATCCAAATTCCTCGATGGCTTCATTAAAAACGTCTTTGTCTGTAATAGAAATCTGTCTGGTTAACAGTTCGGCCTCTTTGGCTTTGATGTTTTTGTCCATGATTTTTATTAAGGCTTGTTTGTACTGGCTGAAGTCGACTCTCTCTGCGTACCTTAAGGAGGCAGTTTTTCTTAGATTCATGAATTTTTTTAGTTCCATTTGATAGGTGTCAAGGTGTTTGAATTCATGGACAAAATCTTGTAGTACCATGCATTCACTAAATGTCTTTAAAAATGTGTTTAATGCCTCGTAGAACTCTTTTCTGGTTGGTTCGTCCTTAAGTAGCTGTATGAAGGCTTCGTCATCGTTTTTTGTGGTCTTAAAGATGTCGTGGAGGTTGGAGTAATTTGTTTGTAGTTCTTGAATTTTCTCGTCAACATCTATTAATGTCCCTGTTACATCGTCGGTGTCATAGTTGCCAAATAGTTCCATGGCTGATTTGATGTTGTTAGCGTTTTCTGAGTAGTCAATTACAAAACCGGCTGTTTTTGGCAATGTCTTGTTGTCGAATAAACGATTGACTCGGGCGATTGCTTGGAGCAAGTTGTGATCGGTTATTTCTCTGGAGAGATATAGAACTGTGTTTCTGGGTGCGTCAAAGCCGGTTAGGAGCTTGTTTACCACTATTAGTAGTTCTACGTCTTTGTCATTGTAAACAAAACTTTCTATTACTTCTTTTTCGTAAGATAGCAGACTAGTATAGTTTGCCTTGATGTTTTTTAGGTAGTCCTCTACTTCTTTTTTGTGTTCGTCTTTATCGTCAATTAAGCCGTTTTCATCGGAGATAACTAAAGCTGTTTGGATTTTTCCATTTTGCTCAAAATATTTTTGAAACAGTATGGCTGAGTATTTGCTTGGAGCAACTATTTGCCCCTTAAGGCCTGAGTTTTGAAATTGTTTTAGGTAATGTTTTTCAATATCATAAGCAATTTCAGTAATTCTTTGGGGGTTATCCTTTAAAATTTTGTGTTTGATTTTGTACTGTAGTTCTTTTTGTTGTTTTGGTGTTAAGTCCCCTATTAACCTACTTACTTGCCTGTCTATTTCTTTTTTATCTTGTTCTAGGTCTACATATCTTCCTTCGTAAATTAGAGGTAATATAATTTTGTCTTTTAAGGCGTCGTCGATGGTGTATTTATCTATGAAACTACCAAATTTTTGTTGGGACTTTTCTTTTCTGAGCAAGGGTGTGCCGGTGAAAGCCAGGTAACAGGCGTTGGGGATGATTCGATTCATTTCGATGTTAGAGATACCGCTTTGTGTTCGATGGGCTTCGTCGATTAACACAAATATATTTTTGTCTTTATCTACAAAATTGGCTCTTTTTTTACTAGCAGTATGGAATTTATGGATTAGTGTGGTAATAACTCTTAGGTCTTTGTTTTTTATTAACCTTAGTAAGTGTTCTCCGCCCTTGGCTTGAATGACATCTTTTTTTAAACCAGCATTTTCAAACGTGCCTTTGATTTGCCTATCTAAGTCTTTTCTATCTGTAACGATTAATATTCGGGGGTTGGTGATGTTTGGGTTTTCAATTAAAGTTTTGACAAACATGACCATGGTTAGAGACTTGCCAGACCCTTGAGTATGCCAAAAAACACCACCGAGTCGTTTTTGACCGTAGTTTGTGGTTTCGGTTTGTTTAACCCGGTTAAGTATTTTTTTGATACCAAAATATTGTTGGTATCTCATGACTTTTTTAATGCCGGCGTCGTAAAGAATGAAGTTTTTACAGATATCTAGTAGTCGTTCCTTCTTAAACATGCCCATGACAGATTTATCTTGGGGAGTGGGTAGACGATCTAGAATTTGATTGTGTTTGTAGGTCGATCCGTTTAGGTCAGACAAAAGAGTTTGGTAAATATCTTGATTAATCGGTTTTGAGATAGTAGCTTGAACTTGTTGGGTAAATGTTTTGCTAAATGTTTTTCGGTTTTTCCATTCTTGTTCGTCGTTTTCATCTCGCTCTCTCCAGATGGTGTAAAACTTGGTTGGTGTTGCGGTGGTGCCGTATTTTAGCTCTTCTTTGTTGGCTCCTATTAAGAGTTGGGGGTATACAAATAGCTTGGGGCAGTGAGTAGGTTGTTGGTTGCGATTGTGTTGGATTAAGGCCTCTTTGACTTCTACGGATGATTTTTTGTTTTCTACTAAAGCAAATGGAATACCGTTGACGAAAACTGCGATATCTACCCTGATGAGATTTTTGCCTTGAGCTTCGAATTCGACTGTGACGGCAAAGTCGTTGTTTTTGGGGTTGGCGAAGTCAACAAAACGAAAACTTTTGGAGACGTTTTTGCCATCGTGAAATACTTTTATAGTCTTGCCACCGGTAGTGGGCATGATCATGCCATAAACTTTTTTTGAGGTGTCTATTAAGCCTTCTAAGGGTAGATTTTCTAGTTCGTCTATGGCTTGGGCAATATCTTCGTCTCTAAATTTGTATTTTTTTCCTTGGTGTTCGTATTGGTTGATTTTAGATAGGTATTTTTGGGCAGTTTTTTTTAGGATGAATTTGCTTGTGTCTCCTTGGCGCTCTGTCATTACTTCTTTGGCAGAAATATATCTGTAGCCCATGTTAATGAGCATCTCTACAAATGGGAGTTGTGATTGCTTGGTTTCGTCGAAGTTTACTTTGTCTAGTTTAGTCATTTTTTGGTACTCTGATTTTGCCAGTAATTAAGTTGTTTAGCAAATATTTTTTTTGATCTTCGTATTTTTCTTTTTGTTTCTCTAGTACTTCAATTTCCTCATCCGCCGTAATTAAAATCTTGGCAATAGCATTTTGTTCTAGGTTCGAATGGGGAATATTTATATTAAAATTTTGTATCGTTTCAAGTTTTATGTAAGGCATTGCCCCCATTTGTTTTTGTATTGATATAGTATTTTGAAAAAAATGCTTGAGGTATGGAAATATATAATGAATAAATATTTTAAAATCGTTTAACAAATATGTTCTTTGATATACTTCAAATTTTCCTGAATAAAATTGACAGTTTCCAACATCACCATTTCCCGCAATTAATATGGCATCGCAATCAAAAGAGTATGTATCACTATAGGTGTGCTGTTTTGCACAGGTAAAAAATGGATATATGCCGTTGTGATTTCCTTGATTCACATCTTTTTTTCCAGTTTGTATTTTACAAATCTTACCTAAAGCTATTTTTCCCCATTTTTTTGAAAATCCTGGAAGTCTTTTTTTGCCAGTTAGTAACTGTTGCATTAAACCCTTTTTGATTTTTCTCTTGGTTTCAATTTTCTTCTCAAGTTTTTTTAAGTATGAATCCCATGTTTCCAGTACGCTCACAATTCGGTTTTGCTCGTGGAGCGGTGGGAGGAGTGACTCACATTTTCCAATATCCCCAAGGTTTATTTTATTTGGAAATGCTACATGGATAGTTTTCCCCCAAATTTCTCTTTGAAAATTTTGTGAGTTAATCAGATATGTGATAAATTTTGCATTGACTGTGTCCTCGCATTTAATTAAGGCTAATGTTACATAAAAAGAAGCTTGTACATTCCAATCTACAAACTTAGCGGTACCAATATCACCAATGCGACTCATTAAAATATCTCCCCTTTCTATCCTTTTCGTTTCAGTAAAGTAAACATTTTCAGATATAAACTTTGTTTTTTTAAAATCATTAGAAGTCACATGTTCTACACTATAAAATGGAATTCCTTCATTAACATAGTGTGGCGTTTGATGTGTACCATCAAATATTTTGGAATAATTAATGAGTTTCATAACCTCCCAGCCATTTGGGATTTTTTTATGCTTGATGGTCATAAATATTTATTGAAACAATTTCATGGAGTAATTTAAATTTGGCGGTGTTTAATTGTTTATATGAGTTAATTAGGAAATAGAATATTATACAAATGAAAATACTAAGTGCTAATACACCCAATAGTAGAAAAATTAACAATCCTTTGTTTGATACATTTTCAATGAGAAATGTCCCCGAAATGATGATTGCAGAATTTAACGTTACAAAGTATCTATTTGCATTTTCACGCCTATCGCTTATTTTTTCAATACTGGTTAGGTATGTTTTATATTGTTCAAACGCCTGATCACTAGCTTTCATTATTTTTTTGTTATCGATTTCCATGAATTAATCTTTTTAGGTTATCCCAAGTCCAAGAATAAAGTTTATCAGTTGTTTTTGCCGATGATGGCTTCTTGTTTCCACCACTACTATAGCCAGCTAAGAGAAAGTAGTTCTTATCTTCCTCTTGTGCTATTTCTAACTCAATAGATACGCCCGTAGCTGTATTAGTATTATGGCCACATAGTACAATGACAATCTCTGATTTTTTAATTCTGGTCCTAGCTTTATCTTTCCAATCAGAACTAGGTTCTTTTATTGACCAGTCTGATATTTCAAATGGTGAATCCTCTTTTTTAGATTGACCAATTAAAAAATCTTTTAAGACTTTATCGTGGTCATAATCGAAACTTATAAAACATCTTTTTTTGTTTTGCATATTTTTTCTAATTTGTTAATTGTTTTGGTTTCTGGGGGGATTTTAGATAGTTTTGTTTGGTGGAGATTTTTTTGCCTGTTTTGGTTTCTAAATCTTTTCTGGCTTTCCCTGCCACGCTACCCCCCTCTTGAGCAGCCCTTTTGTTTTCTGGAAACCCTTGAGAGTCTTTGACTTTTGTTATCTCTGTGGTGGAAGCTTCACCAAGCATGCTAAAGATTAACTCAAGATCGTCCATGTGATCTCGAAGGTTCTCTCTCTTTAAGTTTTTAAACTTTTTGTACTGTGATGGAGTCATGCCAAAAGCGGCTTTTGAAATTTCAGCGGTTAGAATAGCGTATTCCCTGGCCTGCTTGACGCCTCTCTGGCTCCATTCGTCTGTTAAGGTTTCTCTTACCTCAATTCCTCTCATTCTTTTCTCTATCCAAGCGTTGGAGTAACCTTTGGTCTTGTAGAGCATTCGAGTGCGTTTGGTAGCCAGCTCTGGGTCTTCGATTTCTTGGATTCTTTCGTAACCGACCCTGGCCAACCAACGTTTAAAGGGTTCGGCTTTTGGTGATGGGATTGATTGGACAATACGAAAAATGTTTTCAGTATTGGCACAGTCAGTTTCATATTTTTTGCCATCGGAGGCTTGTAATTTCAGTCCGTGACAAAATGTCACGACCTCGCTACCCTCCTCTTTGAGTCGCTGTTTTAACTTTCTCCAATAGGCTCCCTGATTAACGCTTTCAGATAATGCACCACACACATCTACTACCGAAAACCACCATTCATTTTTGTGAATAATTTTTCTTATTTTTTTACCTCTAAATATAGCAAGTTTTGTATTTTGGTTTTTTAAAGTTTTCATTTAAGTCCAAGTTTTTTTAAATAGCCCTTCATTTCCTTTTCAAGTCTTTCTAGTTCTGGATTAAGTTTTTCTAGTTCCTTTAGATTGGCCTGAATGTCGATAGGCGCTTCTTCTTCAAAGGTGTCTACATATCTGGTGATGTTTAGGTTGAAGTCGTTTTCTTCAATTTCACTAAATTTAACCAAGCGAGAGAATTTTTCTATTTCTTTCCGTTTGACATAGGTATTGTAGATTTTGTCTATGTTTTCTTGAGCTAATGTGTTTTGAGCCTTGCCAGGTTTAAATTCTTTTGAGGCCTCGATAAATAAGACGTCCTTTTTATTTTCGTTTTTACCCCCTTTTTCTCTTGATCGGTCGATAACTAAAATTGCTACCGGAATACCGGTAGTTTGAAAAAGACCAGCCAGAAGTCCAATAACGGCATCAATAACATTTTCTTTAAGTAGAGCTTCTCTGATTCTGCCTTCTACAGAACCTCTAAATAAAACCCCATGAGGAACAATGACGGCCACTCGACCAGTTTTGGGTTTAGCAGTTTCAATCATGTGGCTAATAAAGGCGTAGTCGCCCTTATTTTTAGGTGGAATACCCCTGTGGAAGCGCTTGTATGTATCTGAGTCAGCATTTTCTGCCCCCCACTTCTTAAGGGAGAAGGGAGGATTGGCAACTACTACATCAAACTTCATTAGATGGTCGTCTTCTACTAAGAGTGGGTTGTTTAAAGTGTCGCCCCATTCTAATCTAGCTGAGTCCATGCCGTGCAAAAATACATTCATTCTGGCCAGTTGATAGGTGCTTCCCTTTGACTCTTGCCCGTAAAGGATATAGTTTTTTGAACCTTGTTTTTCAACCTCCTTACCGGCCAGAAGTAATAAACCGGCACTTCCACAGGCGGGGTCACAAATTCGATCACCTTTTTTGGGTTGTGAGAGTTGAGCTACTAATTGAGCCACTAATTTGGTAGTAAAAAACTCACCCGCTTTCTTGCCGGCGCCTGCTCCGAATTTTTCGATTAAGTACATATAGGCATTACCGATTACGTCGTCATTGGCTTCACTTAAATCAATTTTGTGAAAATCGTGAATCAGGTTTCGGATCATTCTATTTCTTTGTTCAAGCTTGCCCAATGTAGCCTCTGAGTTGAAATCGATGTTAAACAGTCCCTCTAGTTTGTTCTTGTTGGCCTCTTCTATTCGATGCAAGGCTTTATTTAGCTCTTCTCCGATATTGTCTTGCTCACTGATTTTGTAAATATAATCAAAACTGGATTTTTCGGGCAGATAGAAACGGTCAAGTTTCATTTTTTCTTCAACTCTCTTTCTGTCAGATCCGTATCGATCTTGATACTTTTTAAGTTGTTTTTTTGATAGATCGCTTAAAAATTTAAAGAAAAGCATGGTTAAGGCATAGTCTTTGTAGATTCCTCCATCCACAGTGGTGCGAGATGAGTCGGCGGCTGCCCAGAGAGTTTTATTTAATTTGTCCTGAGTGTATCTTTTGCTTAATTTGGTCATAGGTTAATTATTTATAATTGATATAAAGCTCCCTCTAGTATATTTGAATTAATTGTTAATTTGTCACCCAATAGTTTTGCTTGATTTATTTGATTTTGAGAAAGTTTGATGAGGTTTTTTTGTGTTGAAAATGGAGGGATTGGTATTTTTAGGCTTTCTAGGTCGTTTTTTAGTATTGATTTGATTGTAGAGCCAGTGGTGATATTCTGGAGATTTTTATTTCCCCTACTAGAATTGAGGTAAAGAGATAAAAATTCTGGCAAGATTTGGTTGTCAGTAATATGGAGAATGTAAACGGAGGAAGAAGCGAGAATTTTTTTGGTAGATTTTATAACTGCAGATCGAAAACTACCTCTAGAGCTTATGACAACGTCATTGTTTTTTGCAAATGAATTGGTACGGGTGGTTTTAAAAGATATTTTTGTTAAGTCCTTGTCAGAGATAATAGATTCGTTTTTTATGTTTTTTGATTGTAGGATGAGTTGGTACCCCACGTTTTCTGGACCGATTGCTTTTCTAAATGTATACCCAGAAATAATATTAGCGATGTCTTTTAGAGGTTTATTTGTAGTTGGCATGATCCAATCTTACTAGATAGTCTGTGAAAAGTCAAGCTTTTGATTACACACCATGAGTATACTGTAGTATAATGTCACTTGCTGAGCTCTTTCAGGCTAGTGTGGTTGTTTTTGGTGATAATTATATGGTCATCTAGTTTAATTCCTAGGATTTTTCCGGCCTTGATAAGTTTTTGAGTTACCTTTTTGTCTTCAACTGAAGGTTGTGTATCTCCAGATGGGTGGTTGTGAGCGATAATTACTGAGGCGGCGTTGTTTCGGATTGCCGGCCTAAATAGTTCTCTGGGGTGGACGAGGTTGGTAGTAAGAGTGCCGATGGAGATGGTTTTGGTGGTGATTAGTTGTTTTCTGGCGTTTAGGTAGATGGCTACTAAATACTCTCTCTTTTTGTTTTTTAAGAAACTAACCACCTTGACTGCATCCTCTGGAGTTTTGATGACAATGGAGTTGTCTTCTTGATACGTTCTTTTCCCAATGGCGAAGGATGAGGCAATAATGGCGGCTCTTGACTTGCCAACACCCTTTAGTTTGGCTAGGTCTTCTATGGGAAGGTTGGTAAGTTTTTTTAAAGGTATTGTTTTTAGAATTCTTTTGGCTATCTCGATGGCGCTTTTCCCTTGATAGCCAGTTCTTAAAAGAATGGCTAGTAGTTCATGGTCTTTAAGGGCGTTTGGTCCTTTTTCTAACAGTTTTTCCCTTGGTCTTTTGTGTTTAGGCAGATCTTTAATTTTGACCATGATTGCATTCTATCAATTTATTCCTTGCTGGGGGGCAGAACTATAATCTTGATGGAACTTACTCGTAGTACCAGAGCCAGTCGGGGTTTTGGAATTCTTTGATTTGCTATTTGCTTGACATAATGTGTATACTTAATCTACAAAGACCTACTTACTGAACTGTTATCGGATGATGGCGTGCCTGGGACAACCAGGATAGGAAGTAGGTTAATTTTACTTTGGTTCATTTTGTTTATTGTCATTTATTTGACAAATGTTGTTATAGTAGTAGTTGGTCGCGGGGAAAATCCGCGCCCATCGAAAGAAGACCCCAATTAAAGAATTTGAGGTCTTTTTTCGTATTTTCAGCTAAGTAGATTCTGGGCAAGCCAGAATGACGAGGAGAGGGAAAAGGTTGTGTATTAAAATAATGTCAATAAAATTTTAATATAGTTTATTCACATTAAAGTTAAGGTGTCTTTTTTTAATTACTGCTCATAAAACCATTGCCATTCTGGGTCTTCTAC
>JAHJQJ010000071.1 GCA_018819325.1 Patescibacteria group bacterium | reverse complement strand
TACCGTAACCCTATTCAACTTACTCACCACCCCCATCGTCCCGTTTATCCACCGACCCCTATCATCATTATTAAGCATCATTATTCTTGCTCCAACCTTTAGCGTCAACCGCTCATCCGTTGGCAATCTTTTACCATCAAAATCCCCAGACAAATCACCAACGTACAGCTTTGCATCAGACTTAATCTGCCCCAGTCTTTGCAAATTTATCTTATCAGCCACGTAATTCACCGCCGTTAAGATCACATGATCTTTTATATTTTGCCAACCATGCTCCAACACCTGAAACGTAGACAGTTTCAGCTCATCAATTTTATTTTCTCTTACACTATTTAAAATATCAATAAACTCCTCATCTTCCTGCCTATAAATCTTCTCTAGCTCCATAAACACCAAGGGTTGAAAAAAGCTTTGTCCAATCTCACCTATAGCTTGAGAAGAAAAAAAATAAGGTGTCTCATACGCCATTTTCAAGGCTTCTGCTTCATAATTAGTCACCACCGGTGGTAGTTGATACAAATCTCCCACCATCACCACCTGCACTCCACCAAATACGCTATTGTCTCCTCTGACCGTTTGTAAAAATACATTCACCATATCCAAAAGATCTGCCCTAACCATAGATATCTCATCAATCACCAAGGTCTCCAAAGATTCATACAGCTTCCTTTTTTTTGTTCTACCAGCCAATCTTTTTGCCTGAACCATAGTAGTTCCGGGTCTAAATCCAAAAAAGCTATGGATCGTCTCACCTTTAACATTTACAGCCGCTACGCCAGTAGGGGCAATCACCGCAATTTGTTTATCGGTTTTTTCTCTAAACAGATCCAATAGGGTAGACTTACCCGTTCCGGCCCTGCCGGTCAAAAACATATGGCTATTGGTATTCTCTAAAATATCCAAAACCTCCTCAAACTGCTTGTTTATATCTAACTTCATAATCTCCTTAAGTCTACACTACCCACAACCAAACAAAATCTACATTTTTTGCTACAATTAAAGATATTATGAACAAACAAAACAAAAAAAATCCGCTAATTCCTTACGAAGACCAATGGGTGGCCTTAACTTCTAACAAAAAAAAGGTCTTGTTTGCTAGTAAAAATCTAAAAACACTACACAAAAAAATAGAGAACGATACCTCAAACTTGGTTTTAATGAAGGTTCCACCCTTCAACATGGTTTTTGCTCCATAACATGAGTCAGAAAAAACTTGTTATAGAATACATTCCATTCCCTTACCAAACTGCTTCAGGAAGGACTCAGGACATTTTTAAACCATACTTCGATCTAAAACTTTCATATGGTGGAAAAATATCTCCAACAATAAGTGCTTTGGTAGATTCTGGTGCAGACAGAAGTTTATTTCCGGCATACATTGGAGAAATGGTCGGTATTAAAATTAAAACAAACAAAACAAAAATTACAGTAGGTGGAATAAATAGCAAAATTACTGCCTACAGACATAAACTCTATTGTTATGTTGGTACAACCAAACTTTCTACCGATATCGATTTCTCCTATGATACAAATTCCATTTTACTCGGAAGAAAGGGCTTCTTTAACCTATTTTCCAAGATTGTCTTTCAAGAAAAGAAACACCTCTTTGAGTTATATTACTAGGTAATCATTAATTTAAATGGTATAATCCCCGTATATCAACCTGTAAATCAGGTTATTTTTTAATCATAATATGCCAAAACAATTAAGAAACATAGCCGTCATCGCCCACGTTGACCACGGTAAAACCACCTTAATAGACGCCCTACTAAAACAAACCCATGCTTTTAGAGACAACCAGCTAGAAATGGCCGAGGAACGCCTGTTGGACAGCAACGACCAAGAAAAAGAAAGAGGCATCACCATAACAGCCAAAACATGTTCGATAGAGTACAAAAACGTAAAAATAAACATCATCGACACTCCCGGCCACGCTGACTTTTCCGGGGAAGTAGAAAGAACCCTAAGCATGGCCGATGGCGCCCTTCTTATCATCGACGCCCAAGAAGGACCCATGCCCCAAACCAGATTCGTACTCAAAAAAGCCCTTTCCTTGAACTTAAAAATAATCGTTGTGGTAAATAAAATTGATAAAAAACTAGCCAGAATAGAAAGAACCCTAAGCAAAACGGACGATTTGTTCCTAGAACTTGCCAACAACAACGACCAACTAGAATTCAAAACGCTCTTTGCCGTTGGTAGAACAGGCGCCGTGTTTGCCTCTATACCCAAAAACCTAAATCAAACAGGCAACGTTACTCCACTTCTAGACGAAATCATTAACTTCATTCCCGCTCCTCAAACCGACCCCAACCCACCTACAATACTCCAAGTTTCCTCACTAGAATACAACTCCCACCTTGGCCAAATTCTAATTGGCAAGTTGCTACAAGGCCAACTAACCACCGGTCAAAAACTTTTTTCTTCTTCTCAACCAGGCAAGTCATTTACTCTAGAACACCTAATGGTTTCCCAAGGTCTATCCAAAAAAGAGGTCGATCAAGCAGAAGCAGGTGACATCGTTTACATTTCTGGCGCCAGTAAAATTCCCATCGGCGCCACCATATCCACCGACCCAAAAACAAATGCCCTACCCAACATCGAAATAACCAAACCAGCTCTACACATGACCATTGGCCCCAATACCAGTCCATTCGCCGGTCAAGAAGGTGATTTGGGAACCAGCCGTCAACTTGAGCAGAGACTGAACAACGAACTAGAATCCAATCTAAGCCTAAAGGTAGACAAGCTCCAAAGCGGCAAGTTCAAGCTTTCGGGTAGGGGAGAGCTTCACCTGGCCGTTCTTCTGGAGACACTGCGAAGAGAAGGTTTCGAAATGGAGGTGGGTAATCCCCAAGCCATTATAATAGAAGAAAACGGCGTAAAACTGGAACCAATAGAGGAGCTTTCCTTAATAACCCCCTCAGAATTCGTTGGCGTCATCAACCAAACCTTAGGCAAAAGACACGCACAACTGGTCAAAATGGATCCAATCTCAGACACAGAAACGGAATTTGTCTTTCACCTGCCCACCAGAAACCTCATTGGTCTAAGAAGTCTCTTGCTTACACTTACAAAAGGTACCATCATGTTTAATTCACATGTTCTAGAATACCAACCACTAGGTAAACCACTTGCTAAACTAAGATCAGGGGCCTTGATCTCTGCTTCCAACGGTCAAGTTTTAGCCTACGGTCTTCACGGAGCTCAAGGCAGGGGAGATACTTTTGTAGCTCCCGGCACCAAAGTTTACCAGGGTCAAATAATCGGCCAAAACGCCAGGGGCGAGGATCTAGAGGTAAACGCCTGCAAAGGTAAACAGCTAACCAACATGCGCTCTAAGTCATCCGACGGTATTATTCAACTAGCTCCACCAATTATCTTAAGTCTAGAACAATCAATAGATTTTCTAGAATCAGACGAGCTTCTAGAAATCACCCCCAAATCCCTCCGCCTAAGAAAAAAACTTTTAACCGACGTCGAACGCCGCCGCCACCGCCGCGCCTTCACCCCTTAATTCATCATCCGCACAACCCGCAAATCATCATAAGAATATACACCATTAAAATAATTATAAACTGGTGACAATTTTTCTACCCCCAACTTCTTAAAACCCTTCTTTATTTCATCAAAACCACCCCTTAAAGTTGGTGTCAACAACCTTTCTATTTCACTCTTGTCAATCTGACCCCTAGAAACCAAAGCTTCGACATGCGATACAATTGTCCCATCCTTCAACCCTCTTTCCTTAG
>JAHJQJ010000070.1 GCA_018819325.1 Patescibacteria group bacterium | reverse complement strand
TACCGTAACCCTATTCAACTTACTCACCACCCCCATCGTCCCGTTTATCCACCGACCCCTATCATCATTATTAAGCATCATTATTCTTGCTCCAACCTTTAGCGTCAACCGCTCATCCGTTGGCAATCTTTTACCATCAAACTTTCCAGACAAATCACCAACGTACAGCTTTGCATCAGACTTAATCTGCCCCAGTCTTTGCAAATTGATTTTATCAGCCACATAATTCACCGCCGTTAAAATTACATGATTTTTTATATCTTGCCAACCATGCTCCAAAACCTGAAAACCAGACAGTTTCAACTCATCAATTTTATTTTCTCTTACACTATTTAAAATATCAATAAACTCCTCATCTTCCTGCCTATAAATCTTCTCTAGCTCCATAAACTTAAGTGGTCTAAATAAATCCTGCCCCATTTCAATAATTGCAAGAGCCGAAAAAAAGTAAGGTGTCTCATACGCCATTTTCAAGGCTTCTGCTTCATAATTAGTCACCACTGGCGGTAGTTGATACAAATCTCCCACCATCACCACCTGCACCCCACCAAATACGCCATTGTCTCCTCTAACCGTTTGCAAAAAAACATTCACCATATCCAAAAGATCCGCTCTAACCATAGATATCTCATCAATCACCAAAGTCTCCAAAGATTCATATAGCTTCCTTTTTTTTGTCCTACCAGCCAATCTTTTTGCCTGAACCATAGTTGTACTCGGCCTAAATCCAAAAAAGCTATGGATCGTCTCACCTTTAACATTTACCGCCGCTACGCCAGTAGGGGCAATCACAGCAATTTGTTTATCAGTTCTATCCCTAAACAAATCCAATAAGGTAGACTTACCTGTTCCGGCCCTACCCGTTAAAAACATGTGACTATTGGTATTCTCCAAAATATCCAAAACCTCCTCAAACTGCTTGTTTATATCCAACTTCATAATCTCCTTAAGTCTACACTACCCACTAAAAAATGGTATAATTCCCATATATCAACCTGAAAATCAGGTTATTTTTTAATCAAAATATGCCCAAACAAATCAGAAACATAGCCGTCATCGCCCACGTTGACCACGGTAAAACCACCCTAATAGACGCTCTCTTAAAGCAAACCCATGCTTTTAGAGACAACCAACTAGAAATGGCCACGGAACGTTTACTAGATAGCAACGACCAAGAAAAAGAAAGAGGCATCACCATTACCGCCAAAACTTGCTCAATTGAATATAAAAACGTAAAAATAAACATCATCGACACCCCAGGTCACGCAGACTTTTCAGGAGAAGTAGAAAGAACACTAAGCATGGCCGATGGCGCCCTTCTTATCATCGACGCCCAAGAAGGACCCATGCCCCAAACCAGATTCGTCTTAAAAAAAGCCCTTTCCTTAAACTTAAAAATAATCGTCGTTGTCAATAAAATAGACAAAAAGCTCGCAAGAATAGAAAAGACCCTAAGCAAAACCGACGATCTCTTCCTAGAACTAGCCAGCGATAACGACCAACTGGAGTTCAAAACCCTTTTTGCCGTTGGTAGAACGGGCGCGGTATTTACTTCTGTACCCAAAAACCTAAATCAAAAAGGTAACGTAATCCCACTCTTAGACGAAATCATTAACTTCATCCCCTCACCGAATACAAATGTCAACCTTCCTCCTGTTTTGCAAGTCTCTTCAATCGAATACAACTCTCATCTTGGCCAAATTCTAATTGGCAAATTGCTACAAGGCCAACTAACCACCGGTCAAAAACTCTTTTCCTCTTCTCAACCAGGCAAGTCGTTTACCCTAGAACACCTAATGGTTTCCCAAGGTCTGTCCAAAAAAGAAGTAGATCAAGCAGAAGCAGGTGACATCGTTTACATTTCTGGCGCCAGTAAAATTCCCATCGGCGCCACCATATTCACCGACCCAAAAACAAATGCCCTACCCAACATCGAAATAACCAAGCCAGCTCTACACATGACCATTGGCCCCAATACCAGTCCATTTGCCGGTCAAGAAGGTGAGCTAGGTACCAGCAGACAACTAGAACAAAGATTAAACAACGAACTAGAATCCAATCTAAGCTTAAAGGTAGACAAACTACAAAGTGGCAAGTTCAAGCTTTCGGGTAGGGGAGAGCTTCACCTGGCCGTTCTCCTAGAAACATTAAGAAGAGAAGGTTTCGAAATGGAGGTGGGTAATCCCCAAGCCATTATAATAGAAGAAAACGGCGTAAAACTGGAACCCATTGAAGAGCTTTCCTTAATAACCCCCTCAGAATTCGTTGGCGTTATCAACCAAACCTTAGGCAAAAGACACGCAGAACTAATTAAAATGGATCCAATCTCAGACACGGAAACAGAATTTATCTTTCATCTGCCCACCAGAAACCTCATTGGCCTAAGAAGTCTCTTGCTTACACTTACAAAGGGTACCATTCTGTTTAATTCACATGTTCTAGAATACCAACCACTAGGTAAACCACTTGCTAAATTAAGGTCTGGTACGCTAATCTCATCTACAACTGGCAACATCCTGGCCTACGGCCTTCACGGAGCCCAAGATAGAGGGGATACTTTTGTAGCTCCCGGCACCAAAGTTTACCAAGGCCAAATAATCGGCCAAAACGCCAGGGGCGAAGACCTAGAAGTAAACGCCTGCAAAGGTAAACAGCTAACCAACATGCGCTCTAAGTCATCCGACGGCATCATTCAACTAGCTCCACCAATTACCCTAAGTTTAGAACAATCCATAGATTTTCTAGAATCAGACGAACTCCTAGAAATAACCCCCAAATCCCTCCGCCTAAGAAAAAAACTTTTAACCGACGTCGAACGCCGCCGCCACCGCCGCGTCCTTACCTCTTAATTCATCATCCGCACAACCCGCAAATCATCATAAGAATATACACCATTAAAATAATTATAAACTGGTGACAATTTTTCTACCCCCAACTTCTTAAAACCTTTCTTTATTTCGTCAAAATCACCCCTTAAGGTTGGTGTCAACAACCTTTCTATTTCACTCTTGTCAATCTGACCCCTAGAAACCAAAGCTTCGACATGCGATACAATTGTCCCATCCTTCAACCCTCTTTCCTTAGCAATTTCCACCACACCCTTACCTTGTTGCCACAACTCCAATGTAAGCACTTGAGTATTTGGTTTTACTACTCTTCTATCCCTATCCATTTTTACTTTTTTAATACTACCGCCAGCCCGAACAATAAAATCATGTATTTTTTCTACCGTAAACTTCATTTGGTTTTTAATCTTCCTAGACTCTCGCCTAAATAAGTTGTCCTGTTCCAAAATACTAGGATGAACCCTAAAAGCCTGCGCATTCCAACCCAGTAAATACAAACCTGTAAGCCGTCGTACTCTAGACAAAGCCACATAACCCTGACCGTACTCAAACACCTTGGATAAATCAATCGTCACCCTATCCAAACTTAAACCCTGACTTTTATGAACCGTAATCGCCCAAGCCAACCGTAAAGGAAACTGACTGACAGAAGCACGTATTTTTCCACCCTCCTCTATCATCCAATCCATTGGCTTCACTTGCAACATACTTCTTCCCTCTATTTTTACTTGTGGCCAACCCGTTTGCTTATCAAACCCACACACAACCCCCAAGGTTCCATTTACAAATGCCAATTTAGGATTATTTTTAGTAAAGGTTACCACCGCCCCTTTTTTAAGCCTTAAGGTCTTGGGGGACAGACAACCACGTACCAGCGCTTCTACTAAAGGTTTCGCACCAACAGAAGTCATTTCAAACTCTTTAACTTCACCAGCCAACTTAGACAGTTTATTTTCATTAAAGCTATCTACATTTCTGTTGTGCGAAAATAACCAAGGAGTATCTTTAGGGGCCGTACCAAACTCTATTTTCCGTTTTTCAAGATAACTCAAATGATCTTGCCCAAATTCATTTCGCCTAATAGCGGATAAAATCGACAGATAATCTTCATCATCTTGTCTAAACTGTTCATCTAAATAACAAACTACTGGATCAATCTTTTTCCACACTTCCGCTTCATAAGCAAAAACAGCTAAGGAGAGATTGTCCCCCATCTCACGTTTAACCACTGGGGGTAATTGAAAAAAATCACCCACCAAAACTACCTGCATGCCACCAAAAGGCTCTAGATTTTTCCTCACCGTTCTACACACTAAATCAACCATGCCCAAAGTGTTTGGCGAAAGCATAGATACTTCATCAACAATCAACACCTCTGTTTTTTCTATTCTTTTTCTAATATATGACCTATCTGTAATTTGTTTTAAGGTTCGTTTATCCAACTTATCTTTAATCCCTATCCCACTCCAAGAATGGATCGTCATTCCTCCAATATGAGTAGCCGCAATACCCGTACTAGCCGTAATCGCAGGTTGAATCCCATGACCACGCAACCACTTTATATAGGTATTAACCAAATAAGTTTTACCAGAACCCGCCTCTCCCGTAAGAAAAACGCTTACCCCAGTTTTTAGCAACTTAAAAGCAAAAGATTGATTCACAAC
>JAHJQJ010000069.1 GCA_018819325.1 Patescibacteria group bacterium | reverse complement strand
AGAATACCAATTACCTGGAGAAGAGGTCAAAACAAAAACTCTACTTAAGATGGATGAAGAACAAAAACTACTCTATGACGTTATCCACAATCGTGCCTAACTTCTAAACTTCAAGGGTGTCCCATTGCGGAAGACAGGAGTGAGTCTCAATAAAAACATAAACCACTGATTACCCAAGAACAATTAGTCAGGAGGTAGGTCACGCTGAGCGTGGTCTTTTTTGTGGTGGGGGAATCGGTAGGTTGCGTTCCTACTGTGTGCACCTCCAAGGTGCACGTTTATTTTATGGCTTGATAAATGGGGGATTGATTTTTTGTTAGAATCTGATTATGAAATATAAGGTTGTTGGTTTTGATTATGGTGGAGTGGTTGCTGGTAGACCAGCGGGTGAGTTTGTTGAGAGTGTTTCGAATCATCTTGGAGTAAGTGTGCAAGATTTTAACTGTGCTTATTTTAAACACAATTCTTTATTTAATGACGGCAGTCTTTCTTTTGAGGAATTTTGGAAGAAGGTTTTAAAAGATTTGGGGAAAGTTAATCGATTGCAAGATTTGATTAATTATTTAAAACAGTTGCCACCAAAGGAGGTTAACCAGGCGGTTATAGATTTAATTAAAGATTTAAGAAGAAATGGTTGTAGGGTTGGGCTTTTGAGTAATAATTCAAAAAAGAAAGCAGGTCAGATTAGAAAAAAGGGGCTGGGTAATTATTTTGATGTTATGCTTTTTTCAGGAGAGATTGGATTTAGTAAACCTGATCCTAAAACGTATCAACTGTTTTGTAATCAGTTCGGAGTGGATCCTGCGGAATTAATTTTTGTTGATGATGTCCAACATAATTTAGATATTCTTCCTGATCTTGGTATTCATCCTATTTTGTTTACTACCCTGGAAGACTTGGTGAAGGAATTAGTTTCTTTAAGGGTTTTGGCAAAATGAAAATATATTACATTACAGGAAATAAAAGAAAAATAGACAGGGCTAGGGTGATTGCAGAAAAGGTGAGTGGTGAGAATGGCTGGGGTATGGACAAAATCTTTATTCCCAAAGGAGTGAATAAAACTAAAGCTGAGTTGTCTGATGAGGAAAGGATTGGTGTGTGTAACAAAGGACACTGGGAACAATTGATGGAATTTGTGTGCAAAAACAAATGAAACTTGAGACTTTTGTAATTGGAAATTTAGAAAAAGACTTTTTAAAAAAAAGACAAAGGATGATGAGAACATCTAAGGCACCTTTGGTGATGTTGCTTAATACAGATATTAAGGTTAGTAATTATCAACGGGCCGTAAAGAGGTTTGAGAAAGACCCCAAACTTTTTGCGGTTACTTTTTCGCCGGAGTAAAAAAGGAAAGGTAAATGAGGTGGAGGTGGCTAATGGTGGCTCGTCTATATATAGAAGGAAAATTTGGAACAAGATTGGTGGAATAGATATGATGTTTGAACCTTATTGGTGGGATGATGTAGATTATTCCTATAGAGCTAAAAAAGCAGGATACAAGATAATTGAAGATGGAACAGTTGGTGTTCAGCAAGTTGGGGAGATGGGGGTAGATATTTTGAAACGTAATCTAAAGTCTGTTTTGATACAGCGACGCAACTATTTGTTGTTTCTAAAAAAACACAAGTCTGATTATTATAGATATTATAGAAAGGTTATGTTCCATTACAGTGTTTTTCCGTTTATTCCGTGGGTAGAGTGGCGGTTTAAAAAGTTTAAGGGAGGTTTGAGTAGATGGGCTTAAGTAAAGTTAAGTGTTGGTTTTTGGAGTTATAAGAGGGTGTCTTGATAAACCGATAGTAATTAAGGTTTTTGTTTGAATTCTCTTAAGTAAAACAGCCAAGAAATGAGGTTTTCTTTTCGGAGTTGACTAAGTCCCCTGTGACGGGAGAGCTTGGTGTCGACTTGGGAAAAGAAGCCTTCAATACCATTGGTATCTTTGGGTAAACCAGGAGTTCTAAGGTAGGGGAAAATATAGCCTTTGGCATTTAAGATATGGTAGTAAGCTTGCCTTAAATACTTGTGGGTATACCACCAGGTTTTCTGGTCTTGATCACTGGTTGAAATCGTCTTTTCATTGATGAATTCTTTGTGTCTTTTTAATAATCTTAAGTACCACCCAATTAACACTCTTGCGTCCTGCTTGTTGTGCACCTGATTTAGGTGCCGGCTCCATAAGAGCAGGTCTTTACCCGCTTGAGTTCTGGGCTTCTTGGTTAGTAGTGTTTGTAGCTTAAGTTGCATGTGTACCAAGCAACGCTGTACTGGCACTTCAAAGTGTTCTCCAGCCTTGATCAAAGCCTTCTTGCCATCACAGACCACTCCTTTGAGGGGATAGCCGTTGTCTACCAGAAACTGAATGTCTTGTTTTACCTCTTCCTTGTACTCTCCATTGGAGAAACGCCAGAATAATACTTTACCACCAGAGTCTTTGTAAACCAACTTAACTCTTTGTCTGTTGAACCAATCACCGTCAACTAAAAGGAAGCCTGAGAAAGAAACACCTCTTTTTTGCATCAGTCGGAGAAAATACTTTTTGGGATCAGGAGGACTGATGAAATACCGACTAAACCTACCAGAAAGAGTCTGTCGACTAACCTTAAGCTGAATACTTAAATACTCAATCGTAAGGGTGTAGTGTATCCAGTCTTGAAAGGCGGAAAATATTTTTCTTTCTGAGGATCGATTCTTTCTCCCTAGGATGAATCGATGACCACAAGACCGACACCTGAACCGAACTTTTCCTTGGTCGGTTTTACCGTCTCTAATTGTTAATTGAGAACTACATTTCTTACACCTGTAGTTTTTTTTGGAGGGTTACTTTGTTTTCCATATAGGAAAGATGATATATCTTTTTTCGTAATATATCAAGTAAAACCATTGTTTTTAACACCATTTAACTTTACTTAAGCCCAAGTTGTTGTTTGAGGTTTTTTATTAGTTGGCTGTTGGTTCTTCCCAAAGAGAAACTTGCACTACAAACATCCTCGCCTTCATGATAGATTTTTTTATTGATTTTGAGCCTTTCTATTGTTTGTCCAATCTTGCAATTCCTGAGGATATTGGTTTTTCCTTTAAGCACATAGGCATATTTGGTTAGATCGACTGGTTTATTGGTAATTTTGGTTAATTCTGCCTTGTTGTTATTTAGATTGATTGCAAGTAATAATTCATTTGAAGAACAAGATACAAACCGTGTTTTATCTGATATTTTTCTTTTTGGTATCTGACCTCCTAGAGACGATTTGGTAATGTTTATGTCAAACATGCCAAAAACTGTTAGGTCGGAGTTTGTTGCTTTGTTTGATCCTGTCCAGGTAAAAAACTTTTTTTCAATTTTGAAACTACCTTGGTTAGAGATGGTGAGTTTTTTGAGATTACCGCTATTTGTCATTAAGGCGGGTCTGTTGTTTGATGGGAGTTGCCAAGTCTGACCATTGTTAATTAGTAAATTATAAAAAGGTACTTTTGGAGAGACGAGATCGTCTGAGAGAAAGAAGCTTCCAAAATTAATGCCGGCTACAATTTGTTTATCGGACAGATTGAAATCAATCAGTGGGATGGGTGTAGTTACCGCCGAGAGTTTGAAGTTAAGTTTAGTTTTATTTAGCTCAACCCAATAAAGATTAGAGCTTCTTTTGTTGTCTAAACTGATTGATTCTTGGGTGAATGAAAGGCCAGTCGAGATTTCCCTCCTTTGATTTTTTAGGGTTTTTAGTTGGGTATGGCTGGTATCTGGATCAATAATCTTTGTTATAATGGGAAATTATACACTTACAGGACAATGAAGTTAAAGCTAATAGAAAGCAGAGAAAAACAGAGAACAGTCAAGAAAAAGTTTAATTTCAGAGGGTTTTCTTTTTTTTCTGGTGAGAATGTTTCAATGATATGTGAGCCCAGTAAAGAAAATACAGGTATAGTTTTTTATTGTAAGGGTGTTCGTATACCGGCCATCGCCGAAAATATAAAGTTAGTGGACGTTCATACAACGGCCTTGACCAAAAGAGGTGTAGACATCTTGGCGATTGAACATTTAATGGCTGCTATTTGGGGACTTGGAATTGACAATCTTATAATTAGATTAAGTAGCAATGTTGTACCCGCACAGAGTGGTTCGGCAGAAGAATTTACGAAGGCATTGCTTAAAGCGGAAATTGTTGAACAGGAAGAGACAAGACAAGTGGTTGTATTTGATGAATCGACTACAATAACTCAACCAGAGTTTAAAAGCCGTTTTGCTAAGTTTGAACCGTTTGATAAGTTCGATATTAAGTGTTTTGTGCCATTTTTGAGCCCAATAGGAGAACACACAGTTTTTTTTAATGGTAGTGCTAAATCTTTCGTAAGGGATGTTTGCTGGGCAAGGACCTTTTTGAGATCGCCAATTGATATTAACGACTTAACAAAATGGAACGGAATTAGATCTGTTTTTAAGGTCTTACCAGAGGACCCTAAGAAATCTCCGATT
>JAHJQJ010000068.1 GCA_018819325.1 Patescibacteria group bacterium | reverse complement strand
AATGCCAATCGGCTACGGGGCTATCTATTTTATAAAGCCTGACCATAAGGGCCATGACTAGTATTAAGAAAAATGCAAGATGCTTTTTGATCATGATTTGGTGCTTAGTGATAGACCCATTATGCTCCAAAACATAATGGCTATTTTACTTGCTTCAAAGGTGTCGATAAATACAGCAATCACGGTCATGGCCGTAAAGACCCCAATGCTGGCTATGACTAAGGTTTTGTCTGTAGTGTTGGTGGCTTTTTTTAGACGACTAAAAATTGATTTTACAAGAGCAATCAAAACGGCTATAAAACTTAATAGGCCCAGCATGCCTGTTTCTCCCAGGGATCTTAGATAATCATTGTCTGTAGCCAGACCCAAAGAAGAGTAGCCTGTACCCAAAAAAGGATTTTTATAAAATGATCTTATTGCCCTGGGCCACTCTACATCTATACGAATACTGGTAGATCGATCTTGTTGGATTGGTCTTAATACTTCCTCAACTGCGAAAACCTTAATGAAAGAGCTAAAGCGGCCAACCAAGTGTGGACTGGAAAGTGCCCCCAACCCAATTAAAAACAACATAATGAAACCTAAGAAGAATTTTTTTCTGACCAGAGAGATTGCCGAGATGGCACCCAAAAGACCAAGTAGGCCCATTCTTGAACCTGCCTTTGAGAATAGCCAGATAAGTGGCAGAGTTGATAGAAAAATGGCTCCAAGTTTATGTTTCTTGTTGGTATGAACAGCCATGGCAAAAAGGATGGAGATTATGAATGTAAGATAAACGGCTAGATCGTAATGGCCAGAAAAGGTACTTGAAAGTTGGACGCCTGGCTGTAGCGTTAGGGCTACGCCCTTTGAAAACTCTGCATTCATTGTAGATATAACTGGGGCTCTAAAATAAATCTGAGCTATTCCATAAATAAAAACACCAATCACTGGCAGTAGAAGCATCTTTAAAAAGAAACGGCGATTTTTTTTACCGATAGAGCCTAAATAATAAAACATAAAAAATAGACTCATGTACTCTACTCGTCTTAAAAAATGGAGAATGGTTAGTAAAGGATTGACATTTTGGGTAATTAGAATAGCTGAAGCGACTGATAAAAGGCCCACCCCCCAGTAAACCAGTATCTGATACGTAATAGGTGGTAAGTTTTTTTGTAAGTTTTTTTTGTATACAAGAATTAATATAAAGATAGCTGTTGCTATGAGTAAGTCCTCTGCTCTGATGGCCACGGTAGAAAAGGGCAAGAAAAATAAGGGGAACTTTGGATAAAGCGGGGTAAAAATTAGTATGGTTGCTCCAATATATTTAAATAGCGAGTTTAATCGCTTGGAGGTAAGCTTTTCGAGCTGTTTCATTGTTTCCTATTATCCCAAAAATAATAAATCTTAAAACCGATCCTGTAATAAATAATAGCTTAACAATTGGTAGTTGCCAAGCGGGCTTGTGTTTTTTGTAAAAATAAATTAAATTTTTGGTTTCCTGAGCAAGACCAAAACGTGACTCTCCGGACGAGGAACCACCTAGGTGAATAAGGCTGGGAGAGTTTTGATAAGTGACAGAATATCCCATTTTTTTTATACGATAGCAAAGTTCAAGTTCTTCGGCGTACATCCAAATGTTTTCATCGAACCCCCCCAGATCCTCAAAAAGCTTTCTTGGAATTATTGTAAAGGCACCGGTAACCCAATCCAAAGACCTAGATTTGTTGTAATGGGGTTGATGGGGGTGGACGGACCTGATTATATTTCTTATTATGGGTAAGTCGTCTATAAATAGTTGCCAGGCAAATACTCTAGAAAGGGTGGGGAAGTAACCACCAGTGGCTTGAACGGTTAAATCTTTGTTTAAAAGCTTGCAAGAATAAGCGCCAATTTTTGGATGAGCTTCGATCCAGGTTAGAGCTTTTTTGAGTACGTTGTCTCGAAGCAAAACGTCCGTGTTAATAAATAGTAAATATTTCCCTAAAGCTTTTTTGGCTCCAAGATTGTTTCCTGCTCCAAAACCTGGATTTTTTTTAGTATCTAAAAAGGTTAAGTTGTTTTTGGTCTTGCTAAACTTCTCTAGAGCTAAGACAGAGCCGTCCTTAGAATTGTGGTCGACCATGATAATTTCGAAATTGACATTTTTGCTGTGTTTGTAAATTGAACGTAAGGCATTAAGGGTAATCTGCTTAGTATTGTAGGAGATCATTACCAGTGAAATATCGATTGGTTTTTTTTTCATAATATGCTTGTTTTTAATGACTTAAATACAAAATAGCTGGCTGGGAAGATTAGTGACCAAATTAAAATTCTTGCCCATAATGAAGATTCAACCAGTCTTAAGGTTATCTTGGCGTAATAGTATTGATTATACTTTTCAATTCTAAGACGATTATTGTAAGGAACTGCTTGCCACTCGGGTGAGTTCTGAGGCTCCCAGCCATTTACAAATAGTGATTCTCTTAAAGGATAAACTATTTCTTCTAAATAATTGCTTGGCACCTGTTCTCTAACAAACTGAGTTGTTTCTTCTGGACGATAGTTAAGCCTATATGAAGGCAGGAATTGTAAAGAAAAAGAATCTTGTAGTTCTTGTATAACTTCTTGTCTGTTTTTGTCTGTATAAAATGCTTTTTGATCAAGGTGTTGCCAGGTATCACCTGGTTCGTCTGATAATGTACTAGAAGAGAGATCTGGGTAAACTGGACTAGGGAGAGCAAGATAATAAATACCAAAAACGTAAATTAAACCTAGGATAACTCTTACTATGGTTTTCATTGAAATAGTCTGGGTCTACCTAGGCGGTAATTATACGTTTTAAGTTTTCGGTCTTTGATTTCCTTGGCTGGAACTCCACCAACCATTGTGCCGGCTGGTACGCTTTTGGTAACCACGGCGCCAGCGGCGACCACGGCTCCTTTGCCCAGAGTAACACCTGGCAGAATAATGGCTCTTGGGCCAATAAAGCAGTAATCCCCTATTTTTACCGGTTCTTCTTTAGCCTTCAAAGTTTCACTATCTAGATCATGCTGGGAGTTATAAATCATTACCTGAGAGGCAATGTCTACATGTGAGCCTATTTCTAATCTGGCTCTGCCGTCTAAAAATGCGTGGTCACCAATTATGGTGCCTTCGCCTATCTTTATGTTATTGGGCTGGTAGAACCTGGCTCCCATGTGGATAGTTGAGCCTTTGCCAATTTCTATTCCACAAAGCTGGTAAACGAAATTCCTAAATAAATGGCTGGGGACGTAACCTACAATCCAAAGAAAAAGCAAGATTACGTCTAGATAATAATTATAGAATCGATTAAGGATTTTTTGGAAAGCTGTGTCCCAGGAGAGTTGGTTACCATCTTTGTCCTTAAAACAGATACCGTTTCGCATACCCTGATTGTACCAAACTGACTTGGAGGGCGTTTAGTTTAACCATATCAAGTTT
>JAHJQJ010000067.1 GCA_018819325.1 Patescibacteria group bacterium | reverse complement strand
TTTAATGTTTTCCATATACGTGCCATTAAAAGTAGCGCTTGCTTTTATTTCTATTGGTAAAAGTTCACCCCCCTTATCAATTAATAGATCTATCTCAACTCCCTTACTATCTCTAAAATAGTAAAATTTTGACGTACTAAGCGAATTTAATTTACGCTTATATATATCTAAAATAATCATATTTTCAAACAACCCTCCCAAAGAAAAATGGTTCCTTAACTCGTTTACGGAATCCAGTCTCAACAAATGCGCCGCCAATCCCACATCCGTAAAATATACTTTAGAAGATTTAATTATCCTTTTACCAAAATTTTTATAGTAAGGCTCAAGTTTCAATATCACATAACTGGCCTCTAAAACAGATAACCACGAATCAATCGTTTTATAATTTACACCTATCAACCCACCCAACTCACTCAAATTAACTAGTTGTCCAACCCTACCAGCCAACAACTGCAAAAAACGATTAAACACAGATAGATCACCTATGTTTTTGATATTTCTAACATCTCGTTCAACATAGGTATTAAGGTAGTTAGAGTAGTAAATATTTGCAGTTCTTTTTTTATCATAAATTCCTGGATAAAAACCAGTTAGTATAGTTTCCAAATAAGTAGGTTGAAGCAACCCAGCCTCTTTGAGCTCATCAATGGTAAGCGGTAATAGTTTTAGTATTCCAACACGCCCTGCCAAACTTTGACTTATTTTCTCCGAAAGTAATAAATTTTGAGATCCAGTTATTACAAATTTACCAGCCTTATACTTACTGTCTATAGACACCTGAATATACGAAAGCAAGTCAGGAAATCTTTGAATTTCATCAATAATCACACCATTTTCTATAGAATCAATAAATCCAGCAGGGTCCTCTTTAATTATTTCTAAGTCTGCAAGAAACTCTAAATTTACATACCTATGCCGTGGAAACATATCTCTTACCAAAGTGGTTTTTCCAGACTGTCTTGGCCCAGTAACAGAAACAACTCCATACTCTTTGGCTATTTTTTTTAACCTAGGTACTATAGCTCTTTTAATCATATGGCAATTATATCATAAACGTGTAAATTAGGAATTGAGATCCTAATTTACACAATAACATAAAGATCTACCCCCCTACGGCACCATCTCCCGCCAAATATACCTAGAAAACTTCAACTCAAGATTTTGGGCAAACTAACAAGAGCCTGAGATACGGGAATTATCTCTATTCCATCTCTCCAAAACCGTTTTTTTCCCCCATAAACAAGAAAGCACTTAGTCTCTGGATATTCTGCCTTAAAATAACGCAAACCTTTCAAAGAAGATGCAGACAACTTATCAGATCTTTTAACTTCAAAAGCATACATTCCTTTTTTCCCGTAGGCCACAAAGTCTACCTCCATACCCATAGCAGTACGGTAATAATAAAGCTTGTAATCTAACTCCAAATTATCATTTATAGCCCGTAAATTTTGCAAAAATAGACTTTCCAAAGCAACACCTTCGATCATCTCTGGATTATCCAGTGGCCCCATTGGCCTAAGCGTATTATAAATTCCTGTATCAAAAAAATAGAACTTAGGTTTACTTACCAATCGACGCTTAGATCGTCTACTAAAAACAGGCAACTTGTAACCAATTAGCAAATTCTCCAAAATAGAAAAATAATTTTCTACCACTTTTCTTTCAATCGACGCTTCTCTGGCCACTTCTGAAACATTAAGAATCGAGCCCTGAGAAAAACTAGCCGTCTCTAAAAATCGAGCAAAAGCAGATAAATTACGAGTCAGTCCCTCTTGATAAACTTCTTCTTCCAAGTAAGTTTTAACATAACTTTGCAAATATTTTTTAGGGTTTTCTTCATGAAAAACAGAAGGTAAACTACCATATCTCAAAGTCTGTTTAAGATTAAGGTCCCCACCCAGCTCTACAGCGGTAAGAGGATGAAAATAGTAAGTTAAAGCTCTTCCAGCCAACAGGTTGTATCCTTTCTGTCTAAGCTTACGAGCGTTAGAACCAGTTAAAACAAATTTAAATTTATCTTTTTCTATCAAACGGTGAACTTCATTCAAAAGCTCTGGCACCCTCTGTACCTCATCAATAATAATAAAACCTGTAAATCCAGGGGGTATAAAATC
>JAHJQJ010000066.1 GCA_018819325.1 Patescibacteria group bacterium | reverse complement strand
TCTCGAATATCTTTTTTTACTACGTCGTTATGGAATTGGGCTAAGGAGTCTCGAATATCTTTTTTTACTACGTCGTTATGGAATTGGGCTAAGGAGTCTCGAATATCTTTTTTTACTACGTCGTTATGGAATTGGGCTAAGATTTCACGGACGTCATTTTTGGTTAGGGTAGATGGTTTTTTGTTGGTCATAAATTAATAGTAGCATATTTTTTTGGCAAAAAAAAGCCCCCCACACTCTAGTATTTTGAGTGTGAGGGGGGTAGTGGTAGGCAGGGGGTTAGGGGGCAGGGAGGAAATCTGGATGTAAGGTAATCGCAAGATCTTTGCAGTAGCGATTTTCTTCCAGGGTGTTTGGACTACTCTCGCTGCAGAAGACTGCGAAGAACGGTAGTCCACTTTCGTCGAAAAACACGTAGAATTGGGGAGGTTTCAAAATGGCATCGTAGGCCATTTGTTCTGGGTGTTGGGTAAAAAATTCATCCCAGTTTACAAAAGCAGATCTTTCCAGTGCTGGTAACATCATTTCTGGGTTGGCTATGCCGCGGATTACTGTGTAAGCTGGTAGATCAGAGTCCGTATCTGCGGGGCGGTATCCACCATCGTGGATGATGTTCCAGCCCATTTCGCTGTCAAAATGAAATTCTCCACGGTTAAGGTCTTCGGGTCCAATGGGGCTACTGCCTGTGGCGCCGAGGTCGATTTCTTGTTCTGGAGGAGAGGAGGTGTCTTCCTCTAAGGTGTGGGGACTGTTACTTTCACCGCCACCATTGATATCGACGGTTTCGAGGTTTTCGCCAGAAGTGGCGGGGGCGGGGGCGGGGGCGGCATTGGGTAATGATTGGGGTGTGGAGCAGGCGGTGAGGGTGAAAAGAACCAAAACTACTAAAACTAAAATTTTGTGTTTCATGACTTTCTCCTTTTTGGTTTTTTGTCATTCTGGGGCTCACTGCAGACCGCTGAAGGTTACGAACAACTGTTTAAGAAAACAGGTTCGGAACCATCTTGCGTTCGCCCTAGAATGACGAGTGGGTGGGTTATATGGGTACTGCAGCGGCGAGTGTGAGGAGTGTACCCACGATAATACCGCCCATTAGGCCTTCGTCGAAATTGTCAATGTCTCTGATTTGACCTAATAGACCAGCGCCCATAAGGATAACCAGGCTCCAAACAGGATCGATCCATCTTCCTGCTGCAAAAATAGCAATTCCTCCGACGATTGCAACAGCGATTCCGATTAAGGAGTTGGGGTCACGATGGTCAGTGCTTCTTAACAGGCTGCGACCTAACAAATAAGCCGCAACGATAAGCAGACTGTAGATGAGTAGGCTGAATTTTGCCATTTCGACTTGATTTAAAGTTAATAAGTCGAAGGTGTTTCCGAGGTTGAACATGACTGATGTTGGCGGAATTTTGAAGGCTGATAGGAGAGCCCCAGTTTTGTTGATGGCAATTAGATGCCATAGAGCTGTTATGGTTAGACCTCCAGCGGGGAAGCTTAGGTCGCCTTCGGCCACGATGTATGCCATTATCCAGCAGATTAGAGCATAGACGATGGCTAGTTTATGACCAACACCAAAAAGAGCTGGTTGTAGGAATTGCCACTCTGATCCTACCAGAATCAGTGCGCCCAAGACGACTAAAACAGGCGCTGCCCAGATTGTTTTTAGGCGAATTTGTTGACCACCACCTCTGCGAGTATCGTCTTTTATTTCTCTTAATTTTTGAGATGTGTCAACGAACAAGAGGATTATGGTGGCGATGAGGAAAGTAATTTGGAGCCACTGGGAACTTCCTTTCCAAGAGGTAGAGCCTGCGTCGATGGCGTGGGTGTCTGCCCGGGGGGCTTCTGGTGGGGTGTTGGGGATGGCGGTGGGTTCGGGGGAAGTTTCTTCGGTGGGGGCTTCGATGGTTTCGAGGGGGATTAAGGTGAACTCGGGTTCGGGGGTGCCACGATTGGTCAAGTAGGCACCTGCCCCCAGGATGATGATCCCCAAGGTGACAATCCCTATCATGATCCACTGAATGTTGCCGGCGAAGATGGAACCGAAGTTCGGCAAGCGATCGCGGAAGCGGGGTGTTTCAACTTCCTCTTCGTCGGGTTCATCCCAGCGGTTGTGGATGTTTTGGGTGCGGGGGGTGGGATGGGCGATGGGGGTTGTTACGTATGTGCCGTCACATTCAGGTTTCCAGCAATTTTTAGCGTTGCCTGGTGGTTTTGTAGCTCCGCATTTATTACACAATAAAATGTTTTGAGACATTTTGACCTCCTTTTGGGGTCGGTTGTTGTCATTCTGGTAAGTGAGTCGGTGAATGCATCCAGAATCAGATTCTGGAGTCCTCGCAGACTCGTCCCCAGAATGACGGGGGTTGGGTTGTTTTTTAAATTGTCAAGGGGCTTCCGTCATCCCGCACTTGATGCGGGATCCAATTTGTATAGATCCCCGCCTACGCGAGGATGACGTTTTCTGTTAATTAGCGGTGGGACCGCTACCGGAGGGTTCAAAGTGAAAAAGCTCACTGCAGACCGCTGAAGGTTACGAACAACTGTTTAAGAAAACAGGTTCGGAACCATCTTGCGTTCGCTTTTTAAGCCCTTTGGTAGCGGGAGGTACTCACATCAGCAGTATGCTGAAAAAAATGTGAGTACCTCCGTGGTTAGTATTAGTGAATTGAAGCGATTCCGATCCAGATGGCGATGGCGATCAGGGAGGTGAGGTAGACGCTAAGCCAGCAAAAGCTGGTCATAAGGCCAATGATAAAAAGGCCTATTATGCATCTGCCTCCCTCCCTGAAGTTGGATTTGGTGGGGTTGGGGAGGGTGATTTTTTTGTTCATGGGGCGGCCTGGTAGATTTCTGCCCACCATTCTGGCGGAATGGTGGCTTTCCAGTCGGCGGGGACGGCGTCTAACCAGGCTTTGGTTATTTCAACCTGGTAGCCGTTTTCGCCGCAGTCAACAAGAGCCTCTTGTATGTCTTGCTCGACCGTGCGTCCATCGAAAAAAAGCCAATCCTGCAGTCGAGTGGGCGTGCCGGGCAGAATAAACTTGAGTTCGGCCAGGCCGTTGAATCCGTTGGCCTTAGCCAAAACATCAAGGGTTACCCAAAGACTGTCGTAGGCGTTGGGGTTGCTGGGATCGCCAGAGGTTTGGGTGATTGACTCTGCTGAGGTCCACCAGGTTTCTTCCAGATTGTTCATTGAGTTTCTTCCATCTGGAGGAGTTGGAGCCATGGCTTCTACATCGGCCAAAGCACTGGAGCAATTATCAACTCGATCGCGTAGTTCAGCAATGACATCACGATCCAGCTCATCGCTGTCAACGAACCAATCTATAACCCAGCGGCCACCGCTATCTATCACATAGTAGAACCGCCACGGTTCGTCTAACGTGGATTTCTGGCTGCTTCCAGTGGGTGAGGTTGGGGTGTTCAAGTAGAGGGTGGGGACACGAAAAATAATCCCGGCGTAGTTTTCACCAACCTCGTAAACTTCGATGTTATCAGGATTTTGCATATCGCCTTGAAAAACCCCCATTTGCAAACCAACCTGACTGACATGCATGGAGCAGTATTGACTGCCTGCATAATTTTCAAATATTCGGCCTGGTAACTCTTCACACCATACTCCCACGCCGAAAGAAACGGACTCGCCTGTGAGGAGAAAGTTTAGGTGTTGAGAGTAGCCGACGCCACTTAGGGCCAGTTTGTAGGCTTCAATATCCCCTTTGGGGGCGTTTAGGCCTGGTGGGGGGAGCTCGTCTAAAACCTCGTCGGTTTGGCTACCGGTGGAGGGGGTCAGGGTTGGGAGTGCTGGTAGGTATGGGAACGAGGGGGCAGACAAAAACGTCTATTCCATTTAGTCCTCCTAGGTAGTGGATGCACTCTCTATTTATGGGTTTTACTGTCAAGAAAAATAGACCTCCAGATTCTTGCTGGCAGTATTCTTGTTCGTAGCGGATACCTGCCAGACTGTCTTGCCCCATGTTCACGATAACCCCTTGGTGGGTCATTATCTGACCCTGTAGGGGTGGGGGTGGACAGTCAGCCGAAAGTTGACTTACTCCCTGATCTGTTAGCCATTTACCCAAGTTAGCAATGGCGATCGTTTCTGCCTGTGTCATTGGTATGGGTGTGGTGGTGGGCGGAGGAGTGGGGGTAGTGGCAGGAGGAGGCACCGGTGTTTCGGTGGGGGCTGGAACTGGGGTTTCGCCCGGGGCGGGGGCGCTGTCGTCGGGGGGGGGAGGTGGAGCGGGTTGAGGGAGTGGATCCTGGCGGAATTTTTGGGGGTTGGGGAAGAGCCAGAAACCCTCTGTTATGGTGCTGGCGTCCTCTTTGCCAGTTTCGTCGTTGATGGGCTGGCTGCCGATGGCGATAAAAAACTTTTCGCCATAGCTTTCTGCCCAGGCTGGTCCAGTTTCTTTGGGAATGCAGACGAGTAAGAACTCCAGTCCGTTGAAAGACGGGAATTGGCTTTGGATAAACTCGCCGTCGTCGGCTTGGAACTGTGTTAGCCATGTCTCACCTACTTGACGCATTTCGCTTTTGAAACAAGCGACGCGATTTGCGTCTGACCCCTCTACCATACATTTGTCTACTCCGTAAACCACGTCGGGAAGGTTCTCTTCGGGGAGGGGGAGTGGGAAGACCTCTAGCAGGTTGAAGATGGCGAACCCCAGGATGACCAAGAAAATCAGAAAGCCGATGATCGCGGCAATGTTAACTGATTTTTTGGGCTCATCTGGAATGATTGCTGATACCAGAAAGGGTGTTGGTTGGGCGGGGTTGCACACAGGGCAGAGTTGTCCGTTACTGACCCGTGTTTTACATTTTGAACAGATATATGTGTATTGGCTGGTCATGATAACTCCTTTATCGTGAGGTTGATTTGTGGAACCAGAGAGCTACTGTAAAACTACCGGGGCGTTTGAATACCTGGGGTACGCAGGCAGTGTAGTCGGCACAGTAAAGCAAGTACATGGTGCTGTGTTGACCGTCTAGCCAGTTCATTGCGTACGGATCATCTTCACCACCAAATGTTTTGGGGCATCCAGTATAGGGAATGGTGTATGGGTAACTGCCGTTGCAGTTAGCGTTCCCACCACCGTTGTACCTTGATAGAGCGGATATTAACTGCTCTATTGAGGTAATCTCGCCCCCGGCTTTGGCTTTTAGAATGTTACCTGCGTCTATGGCTGTTTCCAGCAATGACGTGTAAACTTTTCCTCCTCGGTCTGGTTCGGCGGCGCCAACGGTACGGCCCGAGATTAGGCTGCCGTTGGTTCGGTTATTGGCCTCCACAAAGTGGATGCCAGCCAAAACTTCGCAGGGTACCCCTGTTTCTCTTTCGGCGGTTGCGTAAACCGCCTGGAGTTCTGGGGTGATTCTGGAGAGGGCCGTGTTGAGTGCGTTTTGCCTTTTTGCTGGTGGTGTGGTGTTGGCATAAGCCGAGCCAGCCAACAGTTGGGCAAACAGCTGACCGTTGCACTCGCCGCTGGGGGCAACTGAGGCTATTTGATTGACATCAGGTAACCCGGAAAGCACCACGTCGGTGATACTACTAACTGTTTCTGCTCGTGGAGCCAATCGTTCCTCTGTTGGTGTGGGAGCGGTGGCAAGAGCCATTGTTGCAGGTAGTTTGAAAGCAGGGCGGAAATCTTGCTCGTAGAGCCAGTAGCTGATTAGGATTAGGGCGATTAATAAAATAATCCCCATGATTCTGGTTTGGCTACTGCTACCGAAAGCCAACATCCCGCTAGCCATTAGCAACCCTGCTAACATTACCCAGCTTAGGATAAACTGGGCGGCTTGGGGGTTTTTGGGGTTGGGGAGTTGGACGGTGATGGTTTCGGGTTGCTGGAAAATGGCTTCGGTTGTTGGAGTAGGATCTAGGCTGGCGAGGGTTGGCTGAACCTCGACGGCACTGGAGTTGGTGATGATGGTGATGTCTAGACCAACAGTGCCCAAATTGATGTTATCGTTTTCTTTGGGAGTAGTATTTGGAGCAGTCATAGCGACTGTCCCTAAATAGTTGTCTGGATTCAGCCAACAGGAAGTGTTCCAGCAAGATGTGTTTTTTGGACCAATTGTACGGACAGCAAAGTGTAGATGATCATTGATGATGGTCATATATCCTGTGTGTCCAACCCAACCAAGAACGTCACCCTGTTTAACTTGACTGTCTATATCAAAAGCGGAGTTTGCTTCTGACATGTGAGCATAGTAGGTGTAGAGTCCGGATTGGGGGTGATAAACCACAGCAGTTATGCCGTGACCATTGGGTTGGGTTCCTGCTGGCCACCAGTTGTTCCAGACTAAAGTACCGTCTGCAACTGCTTGGATTGGTGATCCACCCATTCCGCAGGCACCATCAACGGCGTTGTGGAATGGGTGACCGCCGAGTGGATTGTTTCCACCAAATGATGCACCACACCTTCCGGCTCCGCTTACAGGAAAGTTAAGCCATTCTTGGTTTTCTTGAGCGACGGCGACGAGGGTGGGGATTAGGGCGAGGATAACGAGTCCGAGCGCCCAGGGAAGTTTCTTACGAAATTTGGGGCGCATGGGAGACCTCCTTTGGGGGTTTGACCTGGCCGGTTAGGGCGTTAGGTCTTTTGGCGATGGTCTAGCCGATTAGCTTTTCCATGGGGTGATTATAAACCTATAAAAGTGGTTTTGTCAAGTTTACAGGGTGTAATGGGTAGAGCGGCCTTTGGCTTGCCTTTTGATTAGACCAAGATCAAGAAGTTTTTGAAAATCGTTAGTGCGAGTGGCCTTGGCTCTGTCTGTAAGCTTGGCGTAATCTCGATCGGCAATAAATCCGTGTTGCTTAATGTACTCAAGGATTTTGAGATGGTGAGCTTCTAATCTTGTATCAGGTGAATTACCTAATTCTGGCAGTAGCTTTTGTACCCTGAGTAATTCATCAATTAACCCGCCAGTAAAGTATTCGAGCCACACAGTAAAGTCAATTGATTTTACCAATTCGTTATAGTCTCCATATTCACCCACGGTTTGAAAATACTTAGTAACATTTTGGTTGTAGTAATTCTCAAAACTAAATAGATTGAAAGTATTCAGCCCCATTTTGGCGAGTAAGACTTTTGTAGCCAGCCGTGTAGTTCTGCCATTACCGTCCATAAACGGATGGATAATCACCATCTGTTTATGAAAGATTCCGGCAATTATGAGGGGATCAATATTTTGGCTATTTGCCTTAACGAAGGATATTAGGTCAGTCATTAATTCTTCGACTCGATCAGCATCAGGTGGCAGATACACTGTTTTTCCAATGCTTGGGTCATTGACGACCACTGGTTTTTTTCGTAATTTTCCAGACTCAAAATTGGGAAGTAATCCTGTAGTCACTTGCCCATGAATATCAAGTATGAGTTTAAGGGACAAATCCAATTTACCAGATTGTAAGAGTTCACTAAGTGTTTCTAACGCCTGATTATAATTAAGCACCTCCTTTTCACTATCGCGAACATTAACGGGCGTTGATTTAAGCACTTTTTTAACCTCGGTCAATGGAAGTGGATTACCTTCGATGCTGGTTGAAGCATACGTCGAGATTTCCCGGGCTATTTTTTCAAATTCGACCAACACTACCTTGGGAAATCGGCGATCGTTTAAATCTCTAACTAGATTACTAATTCTAGTAATATTGGCAAGAAGTTGATTGGTAATATTGTATTTAGGAGTAAACATATATAGTCAAATAATAGGCGATTATTAGGCGATTGTCAAGTCTACAGGGTAGATAGGTTGTCTTATCTGGCGAGGGGGTGGGAGAATGATTGGTCTTTATTTACGGCCTGGCTTAGGTAGTATTTGATGAGTGACTGGTAGGGCATGTCTTTTTTGTTGGCGATGATTTTGATTTGATTGATTAAGGAGTTTGGTAACCTTAAGGATATGGGTTTGCGCGTGGGTTTAAGATTGGGGAAAGCCACTTTTTTAGATTTAGAAAAATCAAAATATTGGCTGGTATCGGCTTTGGCCCAAAAATCTCTTTCTTGGTCTTCATTTTTGAATTTTGGTATTGGTTTTAGATTATTTTTTTTCATAAAGACTCCTTTCTTTTTTGTTTGATTTTCTAGCAGAAATAACTCTTATTTTTTTATCTCTGATGGTGAAGATAATAGTTAGTAGTTTGCCTGAGTCGGTTATTCCAACAGCTATAAAACGAGGTTCCTGAGAGGAGTGTTTGGTGTCTTCTATGATGGTTGTTGGTGGGTTTAAGAAGACTTGTTCTGATTCCTCGTTGGTTATTTTATGCTTTTTAAAATTTTTATTAAGGTTGCCTTGATCCCAGCTAAACTTGGTTGGTTCTGGGATTAGGTTCATGTACTTAGTATATACGTGGTATGCTGTTTTGTCAAGTTTACAGGGTAAAGATAGGTTACACATCTGAACAGTGTTAACTAAGAAGTTAAGCACAGTATCTGATGAGAAACCTTACGAATTTATAGGGTTTTAAGGCGATCGTTTATAAAAACTAGAAGCTCTGGTTTGAGATGAGGCAAGACCTGGTTTAGTTTGTTTGGTGGCAAGAGAGGGTTTAGGTCTTGAGTTAAAAGTTTTTGGGTGAGGTGTTTGTTGATAAATTTAGACAGAGTTTCAAGATATTCAGGCAATGTTTGGCCTGTCCTGTTTGTTACCACAGCTGGGTTAATGGGCAGACCTTGATTAAAAAATTGATGCAGATCGTAAAAATCTCTGCCGGCAATTTTACCGTTTCTTTTGAATCTGTCGGTGGCGGCGACTAGTTTATTGGCGAACATTGTATCTAGGGTGTGTCCGTTGCAGTACATATTTATCTCTGGTAAATAGGCTTTTTGGTAAGTATTTTTTTTACTTGGTTGGTCGTTTATTTTTAGTTTGACTGTTGATCCTAGCTTGTTAAATATGGCGTGAAGTTCCTTTTGGATGATGGGTTTTTTGGTTTTGTCTGGAAGATCAAAGTCTAGATCTATGGAGAAGCGATCGAGTATGTTTTGAAGAGAGGCGTAAGTGCCACCCTTGAAATATAGTTGATTGGCCAAAAAACTGTCTGACAAAATGGCCCTTAAAAGCCTGAACATCTGGTTTTTGTGTTTGGCGTCTTGAGGTTTAGGGACGATCATTTGTATCCAATTGATTGTTTAATTTGATTGATTTTATTTTGATCTATGGCTTGTTGGTTGTCAAAGTAATACTTGGAATTAAGGTGCTCCATGTCTGCTAGGGCGCGGTTTTGGTTAGCCGTGGCGTAGCGAGTTTGGTCGTTGATGCCGGTTCTGTTAATTAAGTATTTGGGGGCAAGATAGCGACAAAGGTAAGTGGTGTTGTTTATGACATGTTCTTGGTTTTTTTTGCCTAAAAGGGTGATTTTGTTGGTGTTTTGCATAATTACTCCGTGGTTTTGGAGTATGGTCTCTGTAGAGACATAAGATAAAGGGCCCATAAGGGCACAACCTAGTTCATAGGGGTGGAGTTTATTTAGGGGCATGGTAGAGTATAAACCTTTGTGTATTCTGTAAAGAATATTTGATTTGATATATCGTTTGATCGTAGTTAGTAGGGTGTTTTTGTTATTTATTTCCCAAAGGATTGCTAGATCGGTGGTGCGGAAGGTGCGTCGATCTTGTTTAAGCAGGGCGTTTTGTTTGCTTATTTTTCTTAAGCTGTACATTTATGTACATGATAAGGGAAAAATGTTAGTTTGTCAAGCTTACGGGTTAGAATTCTAGTTTGATGCTGGGGGATTGGGTGGAGGTTAGAAAAATTGATTTGATTTTAATGGGGTTTACGTGTTTTATTAAGCTTAAGATATTTTCTGATAGATGTTTTGGATTTTGAGTGGTTGGACCTAGTGATAAATGGATGATGGGGAATTTGGGTTCGGTTTTGTAGGTAAGGGTGGAGCCTTTTTCTAATTGTGCCAATCTTTTTTTAGGGTCGGTGATAAGGTTACCGTTTTTTGGGGTAGGCATTAGGCCTTTGGGGCCCAGGACCTTGGCGTATTTGGCTAGTTTGGGCATGTCTGCTGGGGTGGCCAGTAGGATATCAAAGTCTAGTTTACCGGCATTGATCTTGACTATGGTTTTTTCTGAAAAGACTTCAATTGTTTGTTTTTTGCCGGTTGCGTGGGGTAAAGATATTTCACCTTTAACGCCAGTTTCGAGTGTGTTTATGTGAAGTTCAACGGTGTTGGTTTTTTTACCTTTGTTGAGTTTGGTTAGGATTTCAAGGGCTGTTGTTAGGGGGTAGGGTTTAGAGCGGTAGAGGGCTTTTTTGGGTTTTGGGCTACGGCGAGGTGAAGGGGGACCGGTTTCAACATCGGGCAAGGTCGGCACGGGGACGTCGATGGAGGCGATGGGGTAGGCGGTGCGGATTTTTTCTAAGGCGGCGTCGCCAATGCCGTTGATGCTTAATATCTCGCCATCGGACATTTTTTTAAGCTTGTCTGGTTTGATCCTAGCCTCTTGTAGCTTGTTGGCTGTGCCTGTAGGCAGGTCTTGATAGAGTTCGTTCCAGTTGGTTTTGATCATATTTTTATGGATCCCGCATCAAGTGCGGGATGACGTTGTTATGCCCATGGAGCGGGCGGTGCCTTGGATAATTTTAATTGCTTGATTAAGGTCGTTTGTGTTAAGGTCTGGCATTTTTTTCTCTGCTATTTGGGTTACTTGTTCTTTGGTGAGTGTACCCACCTTGGTTTTGTTGGGTTCATCTGAACCTTTTTTAAGTTTAAGGGCTTGTTTTATGAGATCGGCTACTGGGGCGGTTTTAAGTTCTATGTCAAAAGATCTGT
Organism: Patescibacteria group bacterium; assembly: GCA_018819325.1. GTDB lineage: Bacteria > Patescibacteriota > Microgenomatia > UBA1400 > MFAQ01 > JAHITH01. The sequence continues at coordinate 7,835 of JAHJQJ010000066.1, read as the reverse complement.
CTTCGTAGATGGTGACCTGGGCGGGGATTGACTGACCTCTTTGGTCTTTGGTTAGTTCGTTGTACTTATTTACAAAGTCCATAATAGGTACACCGTGCTGACCCAGAGCTGGACCGGTTGGTGGAGCTGGAGTGGCAGAGCCACCCATAAGGTTTAGTTTTAGAATGGTTTTAATTTTTTTACTTGCCATACGGTGTGGAATTATAGCAGAAAATTACTCTGAGGTGTAACCCGCCTATGCATAAAGCTACGGCGAGGCGAGGGGGAAAGTGTAGGGAGTGATGCTGGGTTCGATGGTGGTAGGGATGATGACAGGTTCGGTGGCGCGGGAACTGGTGTCTAGATTAACTTTTGGAAAGACAATGATGGCGGCGGAAAGAACGGCTAAGACAACAAGAATAGGAATAGCGGCAATGAGCGTGTGCTCGGTGGACAGGTTAGTCATTAACTTAAATATGACAGAAATAAACTGGATAGTCAATTTTTGTCATTCCGTACTTGATGCGGAATCTATTTATATGGATTCCCGCCTGCGCGGGAATGACGTAAGGGGGTTAAATTTTTGAAACTTGTAGAAAATCTAGTTCTACTGGGGTTTCGCGGCCGAAGATGGAAACCAAAATTTCTACTTTGCCCTTGGCTTCGTCTATGGTATTGACTGTACCTAGAAGGTCGGTGAAAGGTCCGTCGACTATTTTTATGGCTTCACCAACAGAGAAGTTGGCCTGGAATTTTGGAGCTTGTTGTTTGCTAAAGGCCATGACCGCTTGGACTTCTGTTTTTGGTAGTGGGGTAGGTTTGTTGTCAATGCCTACAAAACCAGTAACACCTGGGGCGGTTCTGATAGCTAGCCAGGAGGCGTCGGTAACGATCATTTTAATCATTAGGTAACCTGGGAAAAGGCGTTCTCTGATGGTAGTTTTTTTACCTTTACTGATTCTGATTTTTTCTTGGGTGGGGATAAAAGTTTCAAAAACGTATTCGTCGTGACCCAGAGCTTTAACGCGGGTTTTGATGGCTCTGGCGGTTAGATTTTCTCTGCTTGACTGGGTGTGTAAGATATACCACTTGGCTGAGTCGGGAGCGTCTTTGGTAATGATTAAATGGTTGGTGTTAGCTTTTTGCATGTTTTTAACTGATGATTGATTGAATAAGTTTAGTAAAGATGACGTCTAGACCAGAAATATAAAGGCCGACCACAAGACTGACGAAGACAATGATCAGAGTAAGTTTGACGGCTTGCTGGTGGCTAGGCCACTTTACTTTCTGTAATTCTACCCTAATTTGGCTTAAGTATTCAAGTGGGGTGATTTTTGACATGACGTGATTATAACAGAAGAGAAACGTCATCCCCGCGTAGGCGGGGATCCATTTGTATAGATTCCGTGTCAAGCACGGAATGACGAGGGAAAAACTGATGTCATCCTGAGCGAAGCGTAGCGGAGTCGAAGGATCTCTGACGAATGTCAGACTCGCATTCGCGAGAGATTCTTCACTACCGTTCAGAATGACAAACGGGGGGGGTTGCATTGGTAGTATATAATTAAAATAGGCCCTACTTTAAAAGGCACTATAGTCTTGGGAGGTTTTTCCTCTACAAGTATTTTTAAAGGGAGCTAAACAGCTTACCCGCCCTAAAATTTTTTAGGAAAAATCCTAAGATTGCTCAAAAGGTAGGGCTTCCTGGAGAACCTTGGCAAGTTTTTTTGGGTCGTGACGGAGTCTACCTAGTTGAGGGGTGATAGAGTAAATGTTACTAGTTATTACTTTGATAGCTTTTGATTGGATGGGTTTGAGATGTTTTTTGTCCCAACCTAAAAAATGGCTATGGGTGTTTTGGTAGAGAGTTTTGATTTTTGGATATTTTTGGTTGAATTGTTTGGTGGAAAGATGGGGAGAGATGATTATGTCAAAAGGTCTTTCTAGTTTGGTATATTTTTGGAAGATTTTTAGGTATTTTTGCGGAGTGAAGCGATGGGTTTGATTTCTGGTGCTGGTAAGATTGGTGATTAAGATTTTGCTGGCATTTGAATTTTTGAGTGCTTGTTTAATTCCTTCTGGTAGGAAGTTAGCGATGATGGAACCATAGAGGCTGCCGGGGCAGTAGATAATGTGAGTGGCTTCTCTGATGGCTTTTTGAGCTTTTGGGGTGGCGAGGGCTGGGGGTTCTAGCCAAACATTAGTAACGGAATCTTTGCTGTGAGATAGGTGGTCTAGTACGTGCTCGCCAACGTGGGTGTTGCCAGAGATGGTGGTGAAGTGAATATTGGTGGAGAAAAGAGACACAGGGATGGCTTGACCTTGGAACTTGACGGATATTAAGGTCTCTAGATGTTTTTGAACGGCTAAAAAGTCGTTTTGATATTTTTCTAATAGGCTGTAATAAAGGGTGTAACCTAGATTTCTATTGCGGCCGTCGGTGTAGTCTAGAAGATCGATCAGGGCTTTGATGTTTGGTTTTTGTCGGTCTTTGGGGTGGATGAGGGAAATAAGTGTTCTTAATAGATCGCTGATGGCTATGATTCTGTCTCTTTCGTCTGATCTTACTAGGCCGGTTTTACCACCGGAGTCCATAGAGGCGGTGATGGCAGAGATGTTATTAAAACCGGCTAAAAGAAGAGCCTTGATGATGATTGGAGCGCCGGTGCCGCCACCAAGGGTAACGATTTTTATGCTTTTTTTTGGCATGTGGAGAGGATTATACCCGTTGGAAGAGTTTGAGAGTTCGTCTAGTGGTGATATGGGTTTGGGCAATTCTGTCATATTGTTTAGTAGTATAGTTTCAGTATACAATTTTTTGGCAGGCCTGCCGGGACTTGAACCCGGAAGAACAGTTTTGGAGACTGTCATGATAGCCAATTTCATCACAGGCCTATGGTGGTTGTTATTTTATACTATTTGTACTAAAAGGAGAGATGTCAAGGGTCCGACCCTTGACATGGGATTACTTGAGCTTTTTGCTTTCGGTGTGCTTGGTGTGTTTTCTGCATTTGGGGCAGTGTTTGTTGAGTTCTAGTTTGTCTGGGGTGTTGGTTCTGTTTCTTTCTGTTAGAAAGTTGAACTTGTTGCAGATTGAACATTTTAAGCCGGTGATTTGTCTTGGTCCTTTTTTTGCCATGATGGGTATTATACATGTTTTTATGGTATCTTATGGGAAATATGGAAAAAGGACAGTGGGGTAGGGTGAGGGAACCAAGTTTGTTGCTTTCTAATCATCCGCCGTTGTGGCGGATGATTGAGTTGTTTAGGGATATTTCAGAATTTTCTGGTGAAGGTAAAGGAGTTGTGGTGGTAATGGATGCGGCGTTTCTAAAACTTGCCCAAAGCTGGTTTGGTTTCGATGGAATTCCAGTTGATGTAAAATGGAGCAAGAAGAGGTTTGGTGGGTTAGATGCATATTTAATGTCGATGGTGGTGAGAAAGTGGGGTGAGATAAGTGGTGCCTATGATGAAGCTTTTGGAGCAATGGAAGTGGTGAAGCAGATGCGTGATGTGCTTGACTTGGGGAGAAACGTGTTTTTATGTCCGGCGGCAGGGGGAAATGTGAGTGGAAAATGGAGATCGGGAGTGGCTTGTTTGACAAGGGGAGTATATGAAGATGGAGTTGAGGAAGATCTTGGAGTTGGACTTATTTTTGCATCTAAGGGCAAGTATATTTTGCTACCCTTTTCTAACATGGTTGAATTATATGATAGAGGGTTTGTGGAAGGGGTAGCGAGTAACAGAAGGTTGGCTTTGGAAATGCAAAAAGTGTATGAAGAGTTGTTGTCGAAGTGAGCCACCCCTGGGACTCGAACCCAGGACCTGCTGTTTACAAAACAGCTGCTCTAGCCAGCTGAGCTAGGGTGGCTTGTGGCTTTAATTATACAATTTTAGTATTGATCGTGGGTGATAAGATCAGTGAGGATGTAATTTTTACCTTCTTTAAAGAATGTAATTCTTAGGTTGGATTCAATGTGTATTGAGTACTGGTTGATTCGTTTACCCTTAAGTTTATGTAGTCTTAGAGCTGGGTTGTCTGATTTTTCTATAAGAAGCTCAAGTTTTTGTTTGATTTTGAGTTGTAGTGAGGGCTTTGTTTTAATCCTTTGTTTTAACTTTCGTTTGAAGTGGGGAGTGGGGTAGAGGTTCATTTGAACAGTTGGCCGACTGATTCTATTTTTTCAAGTTTTCCAGACTGAAAGTCGTTTAGTGCCTTTAGAGCGATTTTTTCGGTTGACTCACTCATGTTAAATTCAGGAATGGTGTTGTCTTTGACGTCTTCTATAACTAGGTGCTTGAGATAGGCAGACATGCTTAAACCAAACCGCTGAGCACTGGCTTGAGCGTAGTCAAGTAGGTTTAGAGGTAGAGTAACTTTTAGTTGAGCTGAGTTCATGGTACCATTTTAGTACCTTAAATGACCTTTGTCAAGGACTTAATAGTGGTGCTGGGGACAGGATTCGAACCTGTGTAGCCATACGGCGTTTCTTTTACAGAGAAATGCGATTGTCCACTCCGCCACCCCAGCAGATACTTAGTAAATTATATCTTATTTTATGTTTTGTGAGCCAAGGGTGGGAGTCGAACCCACGGTCTCGCCATTACCATTGGCGGGCTTTAACCAGCTAAGCTACCTTGGCAATTTATGCTGATTACTTATTCTAACTTGTAATTGGGTCGTTTGTAAATGTGAGAAAGTTTTTTGTAACCTAGTTTTTTTAATTCACTCATAAAGTTCTTTCTAAGATATATGTTTGTAATACTGACGTTGAGGACGCCGTATTTGTTTATTCTCTTGTAGGACCCCTTACCTTGAGAAGGTATGGGCTTGGAGCAAGAGATTTTGTCTGGTTTAATTTTTAGCTTTGAACTCCAAAAATCTATGCATTTTTGTACATCGTTATCGTTGAATGTTTGGAGATAATATTTTATCTTTTCTGGGTTGATTTGATAGACCTTTAGAAGGAACTTTTGAAAGTGTTTTAATAGGTGTGGGTCGGAGTTGCCGATGGAAAGGGTGTGTTTGTTAGTTTTTCTGCCCTCGCCCCAGTACAAGCCCAATACAAGGTGCTTCAAGTTAATGTCGTCCCTTGTTAATTGTTTTTTAATTTTAAACGGATGGCCGTTTGGATTTCGTTTGTAGTAGGTGGCTAGAGACCAACTTCTTCTTTTTATGCCATGTTTGTCCATCCAGTAAAATACTTTGTGAATAGAGCAGTTTAGTTGTTTGGCTATTTCAGCCATGGATTGATGTTTTTTAAGGTACAGTTTTTTGAGGACACTTTTATTTATCATACATTCAGTATGACCCGAAAAATTCACGAAGTCAAGTGTTGAAATTGGTTATTTTTGAGATTGGTAGACTACTTCTTTGGTAAGGGAGTTGATTTGAAAGATAACTGGTTGTGATGAGTTTTGAAGTTGGTAAGTAATTTGCCAGAGAAGGCTACTGCTTGTGTCTAAAAACTGAGTTTTAATGGCTGTTGCCTGTTGGCACTTTTCTGGTTCTTTGCATAGTGAGTTGGCTAGGGCCAGGGCTTGAGCTTGAGTTAAGCCCAGCTGGTTGTTTTCCATTCTTTGATTTAAGGAAGGAATATTGTTGTCTGGAGAGACGTAAACCTGTTGGTCTACCAGACTTGATTCACCAGCTATAAAAGAAATATAAAGGTAGTTTTTGGCATCAGGTGATTGGCGGAACCAGTATTTGGTTACGGTTTGGTCTTCTAGATGGGGGTTGTCTGAGGTGATAAGAATGAGTTGGGCGTCTGGGTACTTGGCTTGGGCAAGTGTAAGAATGGGGTTGGCGGAAGGGGTGGCAGACGGGGTAGCTTTTGGAGTAATTTCTATTGTTTTTTGAAGTTTGGGAGGTTCAACCTCTGGGGAGGTTGAACCTCCTGTTGCTATGGTGTTTGTTAGGTCTTGGACCTGAACCTTTAGTTGTTGAGTTTGAGTGTAGAATAGGCTGGCGGCGGTTACGGCTAGGAGGGTAATGATGATAAGGGGGAGGGTGAAAGAGGGACTATGTCTCTGTGGGCTTAAAGCCGGTTTAATTTCGGCAGCGGGACGGGAAATGTCTTCTGCAATGGGGTCTGTGAGCGGGACAGGGCTCTGCATATCTAAGATCGGTTCAACATCGGCAGCGGGACGGTATTCATTGGGCATTAAGTTAATTATATATATTGGTTGGCAAATATCAACTCCATAAAGGACTGTTCTTTCTGTGGCTGTCATTCCTGCGAAGGCAGGAATCTATATAGATGGATCCCGGATCAAGTCCGGGATGACGGGAGGACCATGTCTCTGCGGGCTTAAAGCCGGTTCAATATCGGCAGCGGGACGGTATGGTAATATATGGGTTATGAGAAATCTAAAGATTGGCTTGGTTGTTTTTGGTATGTTTTTGGTTTTTGCTGGCTCAGCAAGAGCCATGGAGGGAACGGCAAATTTAGGTTCTGTGGGGGGCGAGATGGGTAGTTGTTTTGTAGCCAGTGTATATATTGAAGGAAGATACAGGGTTTTGATGACCTGTAGGGGTCTAAGGTCGGCTTTAGATCCTGTGAAAAATAGATACGTGGCTTGGGTCAAAAAAGGAGAGAATTTAAAGAGATTGGGAGAGATAGTGAACGGAAAGCTGCAGGCTAGTATGAGTGAGGATTTTGAAAAAATAGAGATAACGGTAGAAAAAGATAACTATCTTAATAAACCAGAGGGGGAGGTGTTGCTTGCAGGGAAGATGGAAGGGATAGAATTAGAGGGGGTAGAAATGCCAAAGGAGGAGATAGTGATTGAGAAGGTGGTGGACGAGGGACAGGTCTCTGCAGGCCAAAAGACCAGCTCAATTTCGGCAGCGGGACGGTTAAAAGCCTTTGGTAAGGCTTTGTTAACTGGATTTGGAGTGTTGTTGTTGGTTGTAGGAGTGTTGTCTTATTCGTCTAGACTAAGAGGGAGAAAATAAAGTTGATTATGGGGGAAATGAGGGAGATGATGGGGGATGATCCAAATACGGGTAGAACTAGGAAGATTAAGATAAGGGTGCCGTATTTTTGCATGACTGCTTGAAACTCAAAGCTTAAATTTCTGGGTAAAAGGCCTGAGAGGATTTTTTCTCCGTCGAGAGGAAAAACTGGAACTAAGTTGAAGATGGCTAGAACAATATTAATGTAAATTAAAGGATAAAAAATGGTAGCAGTTGTGGTTAGCCCAAGAATTGTGGCGAGTAGAATATTACTTGCTGGGCCAGCTAGGGAGATAAGGGCAATGTCTGTTCTGGGGTTTCTTAAATTATGGGGATCAAAGTTAACTGGTTTACCCCAGCCAAAACCAAAAAATAATAGCATAAGGGTACCAATTGGATCAAGATGGGCTAGGGGATTCAGGGTAACTCTGTTTTGTGATCGAGGGGTGGGGTCGCCAAGTTTATCTGCTGTTAGGGCGTGGGCGAACTCGTGAATGGTGATGGCTATAAGAAGACCGACGACGGAGATAATAAAGGCTAGGGGAGAGCTGAATAGTGTTCTGATCATGGAGATATTGTACATGATGTGTTAAAATGTTGATTATGAGAAAAGGAAAGTTTGGTTGTGCAATGTGTGGAAAAGGGGTGCAGTTTGGTAATAAGGTGAGTCATGCGAAAAATAGAAACAAGATGATTAGAAGGCCTAATTTACATATGCATAAGATGTTGATTGATGGAAAGATGGTTAAGGTAAAGCTTTGTACAAAGTGTAAGAGGGCGGCAAGAAAAGTAGTTATTGGTGGCCAGCCTGAAACTGTTGCCAAGAAATAGGGGTTTTGCTGGGGAGTTGGACGGTTAAGATTTCTAATTGGTTGTCTGGGGTGAGTTTGGTTTCAAG